>VFZQ01000407.1 GCA_016871135.1 Acidobacteriota bacterium
GCTTCTGATGACTGGCCGCTACGCCTTCCGCACCGGCGCGACGAATCAGGACGCCACCGGCCGCATGACGGCCGCGAAGGAGACGTTCATGCCCACGATCTTAAAATCGGCCGGTTATGTCTCCGCAGCGGTTGGCAAATGGGGGCAGTTGCCGCTCGGCCCCGCTGAATGGGGTTTCGACGAACACCTGAAGTTCACCGGCAGCGGTACGTATTGGAACACGCAGGACAAAGGCCGCACCTATCTGGTCAACGGCGAGAAGAAGACCCTGCGCGATAAGGAGTATCTGCCTGATGTCATGCACGACTTCGTGTCCGGCTTTATGACGCGCCATCGCGAAAAGCCGTTCTATGTTTACTACTCGCTCTCCCACGTGCACGGCGAGATTCTGCCCACGCCCGACAGCGCGCCGTCGACCACCGACCACTACGAAGACAACATGAAGTACATGGACAAGCTCGTCGGCAAACTCGTCGCCGATCTCGACCGTCTGCAACTGCGCAACAACACTCTACTTGTATTCTTCGGCGACAACGGCACGGCGGAGGGCTACGCCGACCGCTCCACGATCGGTGGCAAGCCGGTTTCGGGCGCCAAGGGATCGATGCTCGAAGGCGGCGCGCTGGTGCCGATGATCGTCAACTGGCCCGGTAAAACGCCCGCCGGTAGAGTCTCGTCCGATCTGGTCGACTCCACCGATTTCGTCCCGACCTTCGCCGCGCTGGCCGGAGCAAAGCTGCCAGCGATGGTCGACGGCCACAACTACGCGGCTCGATTCCAAGGCAAGAACGGCCCCGCGCGCGAGTGGATCTTCATTCAACTGGCGCGCATGTGGTACGTGCGCGAGGCGAAGTGGAAGCTGAATGAAAAGGGCGATCTGTTCGACATGAGCGGCGCGCCGTTCACCGAGCCCCGCGCTGAAAACGCCGCAGCCCGCAAGCGCTTGGAAGCGGCGCTAGCCAAGCTGAACCCGGCGGGCGGGATTCTCGACGACGGCGACGGCTCCGGCCGCCACGCCGGCAGGGCGGCGAAGCGGGCCAAAAAGCAGCAGTGAAGCTACAAACTGACGAAACGCCCGCGGGGCTCCGGCACGGGGTCCCCAAACTCTTCGGCGGTTTCGACCCACAGCCGGATCGCCTCCTGCGCGTTCGCCAGTGCTTCCTCACGCGTTGCTCCGTGCGCCAGACAGCCTGGCAATTCCGGAGCCTCGGCCACATAAGCGGCGTCTTCAGCGCTCCAATAGATGTCGACTTCGTATTTATTCACCGGGCTCACCTAGCTTGAACCTTAGAATAGCGCTCCGGACCTGCCTCACTTGATAAGGATCCGCGTTCGACTCGGCGGAATACTCGGCGCGGCCCAGCCAACGGCCCGTTCCCGCTATACAATCGAAGAACCCCATGGCCTACTCCACCGGCGACAAGCTCGGCCCTTACGAAATCCTGTCTCTGCTCGGCAAAGGCGGCATGGGCGAGGTCTACCGCGGCCTCGATACCAAGCTGAACCGCGAAGTCGCGATCAAAGTCCTGCCCCCGGCCCTCGCCAATGACGCCGATTTCGTCGCCCGCTTCCAGCGCGAGGCACAGACGCTGGCTGCGTTGAATCATCCCAACATCGCCACGATCTACGGTCTCGAAGGCAACGCCATCATCATGGAGTTGGTTGAAGGCGAAACGCTCCAAGGGCCGCTGCCGCTGGACGAAGCCCTGCCCCTGGCCAGGCAAATCGCCGAAGCCCTGGAAGCCGCGCACGAAAAGAACATCATCCATCGCGATCTGAAGCCGGGCAACGTCAAAGTCACGCCCGCGGGCGTCGTGAAGGTTCTGGATTTCGGCCTCGCGAAGTCGGTCTCGGAACGGCCAACGCAAGTCGGCCCCGACTCGCCGACGCTGACGATGCGCGCCACCGAAGCGGGCCTCATTCTCGGCACCGCCGGCTACATGGCGCCGGAGCAAGCCGCAGGGAAACAAGTCGACCGCCGCGCCGATATCTGGTCGTTCGGCGTCGTGCTGTATGAGCTCTTCACAGGCAAGCGGCTGTTCGATGGCG
The DNA here is from genome assembly GCA_016871135.1 of Acidobacteriota bacterium. Taxonomy (GTDB): domain Bacteria; phylum Acidobacteriota; class Terriglobia; order Bryobacterales; family Bryobacteraceae. Next base: position 2,050 of record VFZQ01000407.1, read on the forward strand.
AGACGGTAACACACACGCTGGCCGACGTAGTCCGCGCGCCGATCGATCTGCGCGGTGTGCCGATGGAACCGTTGCTGAAGCGCTGCCTGGACCGCAACCTGAAGACGCGCTTGCAGCACATCGGCGAGGCGCGGATTGCCCTCGAAAATCCACTCGTCGCGCCGCCCCCGGCCCAAACGCCTCCGCCGAAATGGGGCATGGCGGCAGCAGTCGGCGTAGCCGTGATTGCAACAGGACTACTCGGTTGGAATATGTGGCGCGATGCCCCGGCGGAATTGCCCGTGTTCCGCTACACCATCGGAGCGCCGCCCAAGGCCCAGTTCGGCACCACGCGCTTCGGCCCCGCGCGAATTTCTCCCGATGGGACCATGCTCATGTTCCGTGTCGGCGAAGGGACGGAATCCTCGATCTGGATACGTCGGTTGAGCGAGGCCGAGGCGCGCCCGCTGCCAGGCACCGAAGGCGCAATCTACCCGTTCTGGTCGGGCGACAGCCGCCACATCGGGTTCTTTGCGGACAACAAATTGAAGCGAGTCGCGTCCGAGGGCGGACCGGTGCAAACCGTCTGCGCGGCGCAAGCCGGCCGCGGCGGCGCCTGGTACGGAGGTGGCGACGGTGTCATCGTCTTCGCGGCCGATGCAACGGCGCCCTTGTCCCGTGTGGCGGCCAGCGGCGGCCAGCCGACAGTGATCACCGCGCTCGACCCGGCGCGCAAAGAGACCTCGCACCGAATGCCGCATTTTCTACCCGGCGGAAAGCGTTTCCTGTATTTCGCGATGAGCGCCACAGCCGATGTCGCCACCAATACAGAGCTATCCAGTGTCATGGTGGGGGAGCTGGCTTCCGGGCAACCCGCCAAACGCCTGATGGCCGGGGAGACCGAGGCGATGTGGTCTCCCACCGGTCATCTGCTCTTTGTGCGCGAGCGCAATCTGATGGCGCAGCCGTTCGACCTTGACAAGCTGGCGTTGAGCGGCGATCCAGTGCCGATCGCGGAGAACGTCGAGACGGGCACCAATAGGAATACCGCCGCGTTTTCGATATCGACAAGCGGAATCCTGACATTCCGGGCGGGCGGATCCTCGGATCTCACGACACGGCTCGTTTGGTTTGACCGTCAGGGTAAAGCCGTCGAAACGATTCCCGCCGGGGAAAACCTCCTTAATCCGAGCATATCGCCGGATGGTAAAACCGCCGCTGGGATTAAGCCCGCAGCGAACCAGGCGCCGGACGTTTGGCTGGTTGATCTGGTGCGGCGCACTTCCTCTCGATTCACGTTTGACGCCGGGTCGGAAAACACGCCGGTGTGGTCGCCGGACGGGAAAGAGATCGCCTACGTCAAGACTACAAATTTCAAGGCGCAGATCATGGTGAAGAGCGCCGCGGGTGTGGGCGAAGCGCGGCAATTGTTCAGTTCGGAGGGGGCCAAGCGGCTCGGAGGTTGGACGCGCGACGGGAAGTGGATCCTATACACAGAAGGCGAGACGCGCGCGGCGATTATGGCCCTGCCAGTTGGCGGCGGTGGTAAACCCGTGGAACTGGTACCGGCAACCCATCCAGCAAGATCGCCTGTGCCATCTCCCGACGGCAAATATTTCGCTTACGCTTCCAACGTATCCGGCGAGTCAGAGATCTTCGTACGGACGTTTTCGCCCGAAGCACCAGAAGCTGGCGGCAAATGGCAGATCTCCACGAAGGCAGGATTTTTGGTGGTCGGATGGCGGGCCGACGGCAAGGAATTGGTCTATGTCAGTTCGACTGGCCTGGGCCTCATGGGGGTGCCAATTCAGCCAGGGGCCTCGTTCCAAGCCGGTACGCCGGCGGTAATTTTCGAATCGAGGACTCGAGGCGCCGCCATGAGCGCCGACGGCCAGCGATTCCTCATCCCGTCATCGCCGGAAGGCCAATCTACCGCCTCCGAAAACATTGTCGTCAACTGGCCGGCGGCGCTGCTGAAGAAGCGATAGTCCGTACCTAAGTTATCTATTGTTCTTTCTGCTGGGGGTCGCTTAAGGGGCGCTCGATGATTACAACTGGGGCGCGAGCCAGACTTGGTCGAACTGGAGGGCCCTGCTCATACCGGCAACGCGATGCGCGTACGCGTGATCACGTTGCAGTCGATCAGCCTGGCCGAACTCTTCTTGAAAACGAGCAGCAACCGTTCGCCAGGTATTAGCGCAACTCCTGCCGCGCCTGCCGTTCCCACTGCTTCACCTCGCCGCGGCGGAAGTCCGGCGCAGTGCGGGCCGCTTCAATCGCCCGTTCGAACGCCGCTTTCGCTTCGGCTTCCCGGTTACACTTCCGCAGCGCCTGACCAAGCAGCACCAATCCTTCGGCATCGTACTCGCGCGCCTTGATGTACGGCTCCAAATGCGCCAGCGCTTCGGCGGCATCGCCCGTTGCCAGACACGCCGCGCCGAGTTCGCGCCACACCTCATAGTTGGCCAGTTTCGGGTTGATGGTCGCGGCGCGTTCGAGAAGTTGCAGCGCCTCCTTGGCGGTCTCGGGCTTCTGGCGCAGGATGCGCCCAAGTTGGAAAAGCGAGTCGGCCTCGTTGGGATCGATCGCGATGGCCTCGCGGAAACGAGCTTCGGCGTTGCCGAAATCGCGGCGCTGGACGTAGATCAGACCGAGTTGATAGCGCGCGTCGGCGTCCCGCGGATTGAGCGTTGCGGCGTCGAGTTGCCGCTTGAAATTCTGCCGCGCGCTCAGCCCTCCGCCGAGCGCGCCCATGTCGCGAGCGAAGCGCTGATAGAGAAAGTAGAGAATCCACGGTGAGAAGAACAGGTACGACAGGTTTGAGGCCGATACAAAGTACGCGATGGCGCCGGCGATGGGGATCGACACAACAGACGCGGTTGCCGACTCACCGGGCGATGCGCCGGTAACGGTGGAAAGTACGACAGTCGCGAGGCCGGTGAACAGACCGAGTCCGAGCACTTGCGAGTAAAGCACGAACGGCGTTCCGGGCGACAGCGGCACGGCGCCGATCCACCAGAAGACGGCGACGGGAACATGCGCGGCAGTCCAGGCAAACAGCAGCCCACACAGGGCGGGCATGTAGTCGCGGAACAAGACGGTCATCGCGCCGCCGAGATGCGCGAGCGAAGCGAGCAGGATGATCGACACGGGAACAAAGAACGCTGCCATCGCGATAAGGCTGCTGAACCCCGAGGCGTAATAGCGGCGATCGAACGGCTTCATCGCCGCGGCGTAGAGATGCTGCGCTTCGGCGGGTGGCATCTCGGCCAGCCGCGCCTGCACCAGCTGCATCTCCACCCGTTCCAACGAACTCGCCGGGATGCTGATGGCGAGCGTGATCGCGATGGCCGCAATCGCGGCGAAGATGGCGCTGCCCTGATCGAGAGTCAGCGACGACGCCTTCTTCGGGTTGATGAAAAAGAGGCCGAGTATGCGCAGTTGCTCGCCAAGCATACGGGCCATTATCCTACGCGGACACGTGTCAATTGCGGCGGCGGAAAGCGGCAAGTGCG
>VFZQ01000408.1 GCA_016871135.1 Acidobacteriota bacterium
GCTTCAAAGAACCGCGGCGTTACAAGAAAAAGCTCCGTGAACTTCTTGTCTCCCAGGTCGATCCCCGAGCCATGCAGCGTCAATGGAACCTTGCTCGTCAATGCCACGGATGTCTCCAGCAACCGGTCGATCAATGCCGGTACCTGCTCGGTCTTGACGCCACTCAACGACGGATCGATCGAAACAATATGCGCTTGGGACGGGTCAAATCCCGTCACGCGCCCTCCAGCGTTTCGCACGTTCTGCAATAGAAGCGATGTGGATACAATCAGCACCACCGAAAGCGCCACCTGCACGCCCAGCAGAATATCGCGCAACAGCGGTTTCGCCATGATCGCGCACACCGCCGTGATCAACACCGTCAACATCGTCACGCTGACCGCGAACACCGTCACACGCCAATCAAGCGGCATCGCAATGTGCAGAGTCACGTTCATCTCGGGCAGCCGGAATGCCGTCAGCACCGCGGTCGCCCACCAAGCCAGCAGCAATCCACCGGCCCCGCCCGCAACGGCGAGCGCCGCCGATTCGCCGAGAAACTGGCGCAAGATGACACCCTCGGTCGCTCCCAATGCTCGGCGCGTTTCGAATTCACGCGCACGGCTCGCGGCCCTCGCCAATTGCAAGTTCGCAACGTTCGCGCAGCTAATGAGGAGTACGAAGCCAGCGAACATCGACAGCGCCGTCAGCAATACCTCGGCGAGCGATCGGAAGTTACTGACGAATTGCCCCGCCGGCGCAACGTGAATCGATCGCGGGCCTTCGAAGAACGACTGCCATCGCAGCCCGGGAATCGCCGCGTCCAGTGCCGCCTGCGCCTGTTGTTGCGAAATCCCGGGGGCGAGCTTCGCCGCGACGCTCACGCCGTCTGTATTTTCCTTCAACACCCACAGCGACGGCAGAAATCCGAACTCGATCCCGCGAAACGCATCCGGCGCCACACCCGCGATCGTTGCAGACCTCCCGCTCAATTCGATATGCCGTCCCGCGATGAATTCATCCGCATTGAACTCGGAACGCCATAACCCTTCGCTAATGACTACTGTGTTTCGATCAACCGCCAATCGTCCACGCACCGGAACAACATTCAGTAGCGAAAAGAAATTCGCCTCCACGGTCTGTCCAAACACCCGCCGTTGTGACAGCCGAAACGTCCGAGCGTTCTGATAGGCCGTCACGCCCTGAAAGGCGCCAATTCCCCGTACCTTCTCGACATCGTCGGGATACCAATCGCTGTCATGGCCACCCGCGCGAAACTGCAAGCGCACGATTCGATCCGCCTCGCCCACCGGCAGCTTCGTCAGCAAGATCGCATTCACAGCCGCATAAACAGCCACCGTCGCGCCGATCCCACCCGCCAGCGACAACACAATCGCCGCCGCCCACAATGGCTGTTTCAGCGCCAGCCGCACACCGTGCCGGACGTCGCGCATGACTACGCAATCACTTCGGAAATCACGCGCCCGCCGATATCGGTCAGCTTTTTGTACCGCCCCGCGTGCAAGTATGTCAGGCGCTCCTGATCGAGTCCCATCAAACTCAGAATTGTCGCGTGCACATCGCGCACCGGAATCGGCTCGCCTGCGGCGCGCGTAGCGAATTCATCGGTTTCGCCAAACGTCGCACCCGCTTTCACATCGCCGCCCGCCATCCACACCACAAGCCCGTATTGATTGTGATCGCGCCCCGGTTTGTCGGTGACGAGGTTATTGTCGAATGCCGTTCGCCCCATTTCCGAGGCCCAAACAACAAGCGTATCGTCCAACAACCCGCGCGCCTTCAAATCCGCCAACAGGCCCGCCACTGGCTGATCCACTTCTTTACAGTGCTTCGGAATCCGCCCCTTCACATCGCCGTGATCGTCCCATCGATCGCCGCCCGCGCCATGCAGCGCCAGCACATATCGCACGCCGCGTTCGACCATTCGCCGCGCGAGCAAACACTGCCTGCCAAACGTTTCGGAAATAGGATCATCGAGCCCGTACAACTTCCTGGTCGCCTCCGATTCGCTCTTCACATCGACAAGCTCCGGCGCCTTCATCTGCATGCGAAACGCTAGTTCGTACGACGCAATCCGAGCTTCCAATTCCGACCGGTCCGCATGCGCCGCGGCCGCATGTTTGTTGTTCATCCACTGCAGCAGCGCCAACTCCTCGCGCTGTTGTTTATCGGTCAACGACGTTGGCCGGTGCAGATCCACAATCGGCGTATCGCCGTTGCGGAAGATCGTCCCCTGATACGCCGCTGGCAGGTAGCCATTCCCCCAAACGCCCTGTCCGCCAATCGTCGCGCCGCGCGGATCGCCCAGCACCACAAACCCCGGCAGATCCTGATTCTCGCTGCCCAGCCCATAATTCACCCACGCGCCGATCGACGCGCTGCCAGGAAACTGATTACCGGTCAACGTGTGATACACCGCCGGTCCGTGATTGTTGTTGTCGACTTTCACGCCATGCACAAACGCAAGGTCGTCGACGTGTTTCGAAAGGTGCGGCATCAGGTCCGTCAACCACCGGCCGCTCTGTCCATGCTGCCGCATCGGTGCAACAGGCGGAATGATCCGATTCGGTGCCGCCGAGAACGTCGCAATCTCGCCGACCGTGTTCGACGCCGTCGGCATCTGCTTGCCCGCCATCTTCAAGATCGCTGGTTTGTGCTCGAACAGATCCATCTGACTCACGCCACCTTCCATGAACAGGAAGATGCACCGCTTCGCCTTGCGCGGAAGATGCGCCGGCTTCACTGACAACGGTCCCGCGTCAAGACTCTGCGCCGCCAGCGCGCCCAGCCCGAGCCACGTTTGAGAGAGAAAATCGCGTCGATTCATCGTTGTTACTCCACGTACAAAAATTCGTTCGAGTTCAGCAGCACACGGACCATCGCGTCCACGCCGCCTGGAAACGCGGCAAACTTCGCAACTTCGTCGGAAGTCGGCGCGCGATGCAAGATCCGCGCGAACGCCTCCCGCACCTGCCCCGCGCGATCCGTCGCGCGCAACGTCTTGGCCAAGTGCGCCGACTCCTCATGCACCAGCGCGCCGTTCATCATCGACAACGCTTGCAGCGCCGTCGTCGTGCTGCTCCGCCGGTCGCACGACTCGGCAAACACCGGCGCATCAAACGCCGCCATCATCGGCAGAGGCATCGACCGCCGCTGGAATGTATATACCGATCGGCGCCGCGCATCCGTCTCTTTTTCATTCGTCTCCCACATCAACGCACCGCCGCGCCCATATCGCGCGAAGTCCACCAAATCCGCGGGCAACGGCGGGAATACGCTCGGCCCTCCGCGCTCCGGATTCAATCGTTCGCTCAAGTACAAGATGCCATCACGGATCTCCTCCGCCGACAATCGCCGTCGCGGAAATCGCCACAGCAGCTTGTTGTCCGGATCGGCGTCTGATGCTGCGCCATTCTCGGCAGCCTGCTGATAAGTCGCCGAAGTCATGATCAGACGGTGCATCGTCTTGACGCTCCAGCCTGAATCGACAAACTGATTCGCCATCCAATCCAGCAACTCCGGATGTGTCGGCCGTTCGCCGTTCACGCCAAAATCGCTTGGCGTCGCCACGATGCCGCGCCCGAAGTGATGCTGCCAGATTCGATTCACCATCACGCGCGCGGTGAGAGGATTCTCCGGCGACGTAATCCACTTGGCCAGCGTGAGCCGCCAACCGCGCGTCGGAAACTGCCGATACCGATCCTGTTCAATCACCGCTGCCGATTCTTTGCCGGACAGCGCGGTCAAAAATCCCGCTTCAACCGCCTCTGCCGGCTGCCGGTAATCGCCGCGCGTCAATACTCGCGTCGGCGCGATGAACGGCCCATTCGGCGGCCCCGGAACATTCTTGATCGTCAGCGCAGTCGGCTGCCAGCGGCCCAATCTCCGCCTCAATGTGTCCAGCGCCTCCGACATTTCTTTGTGCTTTTCGCGTTCTTCGGCGTTGAAGATTTTCGAAGTCGATCGCGCCAATTCACCACGCAACTCGCCCACGCCCAGAACATCAAATCGCTCGGGCCCAAGTTGCGACACCCGTGCCATCATTGCCTTTTCAAACGTGTCCAGTGCCGCGCGCTCCTCCGGGTCGAGCGTGCGATCGGCGTCTTCTTTCAAGTCCGCATGTCGCAATCGCTCGGCTTTGGAGAACACCGAAGAATCCTTCCGCCGCATCTCCAGCCGCAAGTCGTCGATACCGGGCGTCTTCCCCTTCGCCGCTTCCTTGCGCGACGCGATGAAGCGCGGAAGCAACGCAGTCTCCATCTTGTCCAGCGCAACCTTCTCCGGCCCATCCTTCAGCCTCGCCTGTAAGGATTTAATCGCCGCATCCGCGCGCGCCTTGAACTCTTCGTCCTTGTAAGGGACCTCGGCGTTCTCCACCTGAATCGCGTTGAAGAACGCCTGCATGCGGTAGTAATCGCGCTGCGGAATCGGATCGTACTTATGGTCGTGGCATCGCGCGCAACCCACTGACAGCCCCAGAAACACAGAGCCAACCGTCGACGTCACTTCGCTCAAATAATTCTGGCGAACCTCATCGGCCACCAAATTCGATCGATCCCACGGTGCCACGCGATAGAACCCCAGTGCCACATGCCCTTGCACATCCGGCGCATAGTTGTTACGTGTCTTGGAATGCTCGTCGCCACCCGCCAGTTGCTGAACAACAAAACGGTCATACGCCATGTCGCGATTGAAGGCGTCGATTACCCAATCGCGATACCGCCACGCATTACCAATCGCGCCATCGCCTTCCAGACCCGACGTTTCTCCATACCGAACCAGATCAAGCCAGTGCCGCCCCCATCGTTCTCCGTGACGCGGATCGTCGAGCAGCTTGTCGATCAACTTCTCATACGCATTGGACGACGAATCCGCCACAAACGCCCGCAGCTCTTCTGGCGACGGCGGCAGGCCGATCAAATCCAAATAGGCGCGCCGCGCGAGCGTGTGCTTCGCTGCCGGAGGCGCCGGACGCAGCCCCTTCGCCGCCAGACGCAAACCCACAAAATGATCGATGCTCGCCCGCGGATCGTTCGATTTCAGAGGCTTCTCATACGGCCATCGCCACTCCGATTTCGCAGTCGTCTTCTCAAGCGGCAGCGTTCGAATCCAAGCTTCCACCGACGCAATTTCGCCCGCCGTCAACGTTCCGCCAATCGGCATGCGCGGCGCCAATTCGCCCTTCAGCATCTTCACGATGACGCTCTCTTCCGGATGCCCGCCAACCACCGCGCGGCCATGTTTCTTGCCGCCCTTGACGATATCGTCGAGCGAAAACTCCGATTCCTTCGATGCCGCATTATGACACGCCCCACACTTGGCCATAAGCAACGATTTCACCGCCGCGGGCGGGTCGGCCGCGACCGCGCAAAGCGATGCGCCCAAAACAATTCGCGCAATCATGCTATTCAGTATATGCAATCAAGCACTGGTTTCTGGTTGTAGCTATAGCCTCCTTCGCGCAAAGGATCGAACGCACCGTTGAAGTGCATCTGGACCATTCGCTCAACATGTCGCGCGACCGCTGGGTGAA
>VFZQ01000409.1 GCA_016871135.1 Acidobacteriota bacterium
CGACGCTCAGCTTGTACATGCCGGGAATCAAGAACGGGATGTTGTAAAGCCCGGCCTCATTGGTCTGGGACGTCGCGCTGACGCCTGTGTCGTTGGCGGTCGCGCGCACACGCGCCGCCGGAACCACAGCGCCACTCGCGTCTGTGATTGTGCCGCGAATGAAGCCGCGCGGATCCTGCGCATGCAGCGAAGCGAGAAGCAGTGCACTGAAGCAAAGGTGTCGCATAGTGTGCCCATCCTACCAAACGCGGACCTCGAAATCCTATATACTTCCCTCTCTGGAGGCCACATGATCTGGTGGGCGGCGATCGCTCTGTTTCAACAGACAATCGCGCTGGACATTCCCAGCAAAAATCCGAATACGTCCGAGGCCGATGTCGCCGCGGGCAAAAAGCTCTTCAACGGCCGCTGTGCGGGTTGTCACGGCCCGGCCGGCGAAGGCGGCAAAGGCGCGAATCTAGCCGTGCCGCGCCTCACGCGCGCGCAGGAAGATCGTGCGTTGTATCGCGTCATTCGCTACGGCGTGCCTGATACCGAAATGCCCGCCTCGCTGATGGACGCGCACGAAATCTGGCAGGTCGCCGCGTTTGTCCGAACGCTCGGCCGCGTGCAGTCGGTGGCTGTCACCGGTGATGCCGCCAACGGCGCCTCGCTGTTCAAGGGCAAAGGCGGCTGCATCGGTTGTCACACGGTCGGATTGGAAGGCGGGCGCAGCGGTCCGGCGCTATCCGGCGTCGGCGCGCGGCGGGGCGCGCAGCATTTGCGAGCGAAACTGCTCGATCCGTCGGCGTCTGTTCCCGAGAACTTCCGCATGGTTCATATCACCACCCGCGACGGCAAGACCATTCGCGGCCAGCAACTCAACGAAGACACGTTCTCGATCCAGCTTCGCGATGGCGCCGATCGCTTCCACTCGCTGTGGCGCGAGGACATCGCGGCTATCACCAGCGAGCGCAAAACGCCGATGCCGTCCTACAAAGGCCGGTTGTCCGATAGCGAGATCGACGACGTCGTTGCCTACATGGCTTCCCTGCGAGGTGATCAATGAGACTCCTGCTGCTCTGCGCCCTCACTCTCGGCGCACAGGTCACGCATGAACGCCTGCTTAAGGCTGAAAGCGAGCCGCATAACTGGTTGACCTACTCCGGCAACTTCGCCGGACATCGCTACTCGCCGCTCCATCAGATCAACACGTCAAACGTCGCCAAACTCAAGCCGGCGTGGGTGTATCAGACCAACTCGCTGCAGAAGTTCGAGACAACGCCGATCGTGGTCGATGGCGTCATGTACATCACCGAGTCGCCCAGCCACGTCACCGCGCTCGATACCAAGACCGGCCGCACGTTGTGGCGCTATCGGCGGCCGATGCCGGACGACATCAAAGTCTGCTGCGGCCAAGTGAACCGCGGCGTCGCGATTCTCGGCGATCTGGTCTACGTCGGTACGCTCGATTCGCACCTCATCGCGCTCGATGCCAAGACCGGCGCGGTGCGCTGGGACACCAACGTCATCGACTACAGAGCCGGTTACTCGATCACCGTCGCGCCGCTCGCGTTGAAGGACAAGATCGTGGTCGGAATCGCCGGCGGCGAGTACGGTATTCGCGGCTTCCTTGACGCCTACGACGCCAAGACCGGCAAGCGCGCGTGGCGCTTCTACACCGTGCCCGGTCCCGGAGAAAAGGGCAACGAAACCTGGGCCAACGATAGCTGGAAACGCGGCGCCGCCGCCACATGGGTGACGGGCGCTTACGATCCCGATACAAACCTCGTCTATTGGGGCACCGGCAATCCCGGCCCCGATTGGAACGGCGATGTCCGCAAGGGCGACAACCTCTACTCCGACTGCATGCTCGCCATCGATGCCGACACCGGCAAGCTGAAATGGTACTTCCAGTTCACGCCGCACGATGTGCACGACTGGGACGCCACCGAAGTGCCTGTTTTGATCGACGCCGAGTTCCGTGGCGCCAAACGCAAGCTGCTGCTGTTCCCCAATCGTAATGCCTTCTACTACGTGCTCGATCGCGTGACCGGGCAGTTCCTTCTCGGCAAGCCGTATGCGAAGCAGACATGGGCGAAGGGGCTGGACGACAACGGCCGCCCGATGCGCAACGAGAACACCGCGCCCACCGTGCAAGGTACGGTGGTGTTCCCATCGGTCGGCGGCGCGAACAACTGGTACAGTCCCAGTTACAGTCCGCAGAACCAACTGCTCTACATCGCCGTGCGTGAGGCCGGCCACATCTACTATTTCGGCGAGGCCGAGTTTAAAGAAGGCGAGCAGTACAACGGCGGCGGATTCCGGTCGATTCCCGGTGAGCCGGAATGGGGCGCGATCCGTGCCTACAACCCAACGACCGGCGAAGCGAAGTGGGAGTTCAAGATGTCGTCGCTGCCGTTCTCGGGCGTGCTCTCGACGGCGGGCAATCTCGTTTTCGGAACAACCGGCGAAGGGCAGGTCTTCGCGCTACAGGGCGACACCGGCCGATTGCTCTGGCGTTTCCAAGGCGGCGGCACCGCGCGCGGCAACGCCATGAGCTACATGAGTGGCGACAAACAGCACGTCGCCGTGACGATCGGAAACTCGCTCTACTCTTTCGTCGTCGAGTGAGTTGGTATACTCCCTCATCATGGTGCTTTTACGAATCCTGGCCCTTGCGGCCGCCGTCTGCTGGGCGCAGCCCGCCAAGCAGCAGATCCTCGATCTCGACAAACAATGGGCCGACGCGATCCAAAAACGCGATGCGGCGTTTCTGGGAAAGATCCTCACCGACGATCTTGTCTACGCGCACGCCTCCGGTGTTGTCGATACCAAAGCGACCTACATCGCCAAGATCAAGGAAGGCAAGCAGGTCTACAAGTCGGTCGACCGCATGAAGATCACGGTAAACCTCCACGGCGCTGACACCGCCGTCACGCATTGTTGGATGCGTGTCACCGGCGTGAATCCGCAAGGTCCGTTTGACGACAAGGTTATGATGATGCACACGTGGGTTAAGCAGGGCGGCGCGTGGAAACTCGCCGCGCACCAGACTACTCGCGTCGACAAACTCCCCTAAATCCTATGAAGATGATCGATACCCACCACCACTTCTGGAAGTACTCTACGAAAGAATACGGCTGGATCAGCGATTCGATGAAAGTCATTCGCCGCGACTTCCTGCCGCCGGATTTGGAGAAGACGTTGAAAGACGCCGGCGTCGATGGCGCCATTTCGGTGCAGGCGCGCCAGAGCGTCGAAGAGTCTGATTGGCTGCTGGGCATGGCCGAGAAGAATAAGTTCCTGCTCGGCGTGGTCGGCTGGGTCGACCTGCGGAGCAAGGACGTCGACAAGGACTTGGAACGCTTGGCGAAACACAAGAAGTTTAAGGGTGTGCGACACGTCGTCCAAGACGAGCCCGACGACAACTTCATCCTCGGCGCGGCGTTCAACGAAGGCATCAAGAAGCTGATCAAGTACGACCTGCGATATGACATCTTGATTTTTGAGAAGCATCTTAAGGATTCGATTGCGTTTGTCGATAAGCACCCTAGGCAGATGTTTGTGCTTGATCATATGGCGAAACCTCGGATCAAAGATCGCGTGCTGTCGCCGTGGCGAGAGAACATGATCGAACTCGCGAAACGGCCGAATGTTTACTGCAAGATTTCGGGCATGATTACGGAAGCGGATTGGCAGAAGTGGACGAGCGCGGATCTTGCTCCGTACCTGGATGGGGCGATGGAAGCGTTTGGGCCGAAGCGGCTGATGTTTGGCTCCGATTGGCCGGTGATGTTGGTGGCCGGGCAGTACAAACCGTGGGTTGAACTCGTCAAGAAGACGATCTCGCGTTACTCAAAAGACGAGCAGGAAAGGATCCTCTACAAGAACGCGGTGGAAGCGTATAAGTTGTAGGTGGAACATGGCACCGCAATCACAGCCTTGAAGCCGCTTGATCGCCACAAGCGATGGACCAGGCAGGATTGCGCGGCGATGGAGCGCGCGGGCATGATCAAGCCCGAATCTTACGAGATGATCGAGGGAGAAATCCTACTCAAACCGCCCAGGCATTCTCCGCACGGCCGGGCGATCGCCTATTTGTCCGCCGCGCTCAGACACCATCTCGGTGTGGACTTCGTGTTGACGGAGACCACGATCGACGTTCGTCCGGAGGACCATCCTACTAGCGACCCAGAGCCTGATGTGATTGTCGTCAACATTCCGCTCGGCGAACTGCCGCTGCTTATTCAGCCGGCGCAGATTCGATTTTTGGCAGAAGTCTCGAATTCCACGTTGGATCTGGATCTGGAAGTGAAGTCGAAGCTCTATGCACGGTCTGGGATTCCGGAGTATTGGGTGCTCGACATTGCCAAGAAGGAAGTGCACGTGCATCGGAAGCCGTTGCGCGGCGATTACAAGTCGATCACGACTTATGCCGGCGACGAGTCCGTGAGTCTGTTGGCCGCGCCCGACGAGACTTTTCCGGTTAGTGAACTATTCTAGTTCCTTCAGTAGTTCCCACGCGCCGAGGCGGGCGCGGGTTGCGCTGATGTTTTCGAGTATGCCGAGCGAATACGACTCTCCGGCGCGGTAGCGGCCGTCGGTTGCTTCAGCGCCAGCGGCATCGGACACCGACGAGACGCGGAAGGTCAGTTCATCGGACTTCGAAATCTCGACCGTGCCTCTGTAGAGCCAGCCCAGCTCGCCGCCGGGACGAAATTCCTCGATTACCATGTCGTCGCCGGAGAACAGCAGTCGGATGCGCGCTGCTGTTGCGCGACCGCTTTTGAACACGGTGATGCGCGAGCGCCAGCGTCCCGCCAGCTTGCCAACAAGTGGCATGGCGAAAAGCAGTCCACAGGCAACGCGGCGGGTCATCTCCCCGATGATGCCACAACCGCGCGGGGGATCGAATCGGCGATTCGGCGGGCCTGTTGGATATGCCGCCGGTTGTGGGCTGCGATTAACAGGAACCCTGTGCCGGCGGAGAACCGGATCAGGGGAGCGAACGGATTCTTGAATCGAATGCCGTTCAAGTTCAAGAGCTTCGTTTCGTTCAGCAGGTTGACGACGGCGCGCTGAGCGCCGAGAAAATCGCGCAGAGCGGCCCGGGGATCGGCTTCCGGGGCGGGAACGACCGAGTCGGGCGCGCGGAACTTGCTTGGAGAGCTGGCTTCCATTCGTTCAAGGAATATGCGAGCGAACCAGCCCGGTTGGATCGGGCCGCGGCGGTCGCTGCGAACGACGTGCATGGCAGGCTTGAGGGCGTCGCGGATCGCGCTGGAGTAGAGCAAGTTTGTCTTCGCCAGATGTTCAAGACACTGTGCGGCTGACCAGCCACCGGGGTGGCGACCGGTTAACTGGCTAAAGGAGTAGTCGATAACCAGGCTCTCGGCCATCCTCGACGATTCGTTTATTGAGTCCCGCATAATATAGCGTCACTCCGGCCAAAGAGAAGCCTGTTTCCAGAACGAAGGAATAAGGCGCTTCCTCCGCCGCATCTTGCGGAGCGACTTGCGTGCGGTTTCGCCGAGTTGCCAA
>VFZQ01000410.1 GCA_016871135.1 Acidobacteriota bacterium
GTCAGGGCTTGGTCCTCGTCGGGTTGGATTCTGTTCTTGGCGGAACGTCTTCTAACCCTACCAGGACCTTGCCTCTCTTCTTTCAGAGCCTAATTTGGACAGGCGTGATCTCGGGTATAGTTGAGGTCCATCAGCAGGCAGTCGAACTCGCGAATTTCGAGCGCCGCGACGACTGCGTTCGGGGAGCTGACAGCCTCGGTCTGGTAGCCCTCGCCTTTCAGCAGGAGGCGAAGCGCTTCGAGAACGTCCGGCTGGTCGTCGGCGACGAGGATGCGGTGCTGGCGGTTGGATTTGGTCACAATGGGTAAATCTGAATTGGGTGCACGCCGTGGACCATTGTCCATCTTTTTGGAAACAAAAGGGTAATGGCTGATGTTTCGCGCGTGGAGTGTCCGGTTGTGGGACGGTGCGGGCGTTTTTGCGTGTAGTGCTGGTGGAATGGCGAAATCCACACTAAGACAATTGTTTTATATAAGTATACTGACACTAATTAGCTCGTTTTGTGCTAGACTGCCTTCGTGGACATCGATTCCGACAAACTTTACGTCGTTTTGAGTCAGTTCAACCCCTGGTGGCGGGGAGAGGAATTTTTCGAACTGCCGCGGTGGCGGAGATCGGCGTTTGGTGAACTTTCCATCTGGCTGGCGGCGCCGCCGACACGACGCGCGGTGTTGATTTCCGGGGCAAGACAGATCGGGAAGACCACGCTCTTGCTCCAGGCGGTACGATTCTTGCTGGATCGAAAAGTACCGGCGGCGAACATTCTGTACGTCACTTTTGACCATCCGATTTTGAAGCTGGCCGGGATTGATGCGGTGCTGGATGCTTGGCGGCAACGAACGCCGCGCGCGGAAGGCCCGGAGTACATTCTCGTCGACGAGGCGCAGTTCATTCGCGAATGGGGCACATGGATCAAGCATCAGGTCGATTTCTTCCGCGATCGCCGGATCATCTTCACAGGGTCCGCGGTTCCGCTGCTCGAATCCGATCCAGAGTCCGGCGTCGGGCGTTGGCACACGATCCGGCTGACAACGCTCTCCTTCTACGAATATTTGAAGATCACCAACGCGCGAGTGCCGGAGTTGCCGCCGATGCGCGGACTGCACGAGATTCGCGAGCGATCACCGCACGCTCTGCTCGATATCGCCGAACTGGCCAAGCCCTACATCGCGCATTTTCACGAATACCTGGTGCGCGGCGGCTTCCCGCAAACGGCGATGATCGAAAATGTCACGCAAGCGCAACGGCTGTTGCGCGAGGACATCGTCGATAAAGTACTGAAACGCGACATGACGGCGCTGTTCGGCGTGCGGCGGATCCTTGAACTCGAACACACGTTTCTATATTTGTGTTTGCATGGCGGCGGGCTGCTCGACATGCCAGCGCTGTGCAGCAACCTGGAAGTGAAGCGTCCGACGGCGCAGAACTTCATCGACCTGCTCGAGGCAACGCATCTGATCTATCGCCTGCTGCCGCACGGCTACGGGAAAGAAGTCTTGCGCGGTCGATGCAAAGTGTATGTCGCCGATCCGGGTATCGCGCCTGCGGTGATGTTGCGCGGGCGGGACGTGATCGATAACCCCGCCGAACTTGGATTGGCCGTTGAGACGGCGGTGTTCAAACACCTGGTGACGCGGTTCTACGCGCGGCAGGTTCGGTTTAGTTATTGGCGCGGCAGGCAAGATCACGAGGTCGATATCGTCGCCGATCTCGGCACGGAGTTGGTCCCGTTCGAAGTGAAGTATCGCAGCGAACCGACAAAGCCGCGCGAGCTAAAAGGGTTGATCGACCTTTGCGAGCAGAAGCGGGTCGAGCGCGCCTATATTGTGACGCGCCACCTCTCCGACTTCGGCCCGGTGACTACCGATAAGACAACGGCGCAGATGACCTGCATTCCGGCGGCGCTGCTTTGTTATTGGACAGGCGAAGCGGAAACGCGGATCGGCGTTCCCGAAGGCGCGTCCGCTTAAACGGCTACAGTTTCGCGGGCGCCAATCAACTGCAGGCAGCGGTCGATCCAGAGTTTCGTCAGTTTCTCCTGCGTTGAGTTCTGCTGCAGCCGTTGGCGCAGGTTCGTCCAATCGACGTGATCGAGCGGCTGATCCTGGTTGTAGCAAGAAAAGACGACAGTCTCTTTCTGCGTTTCGGGATCGCGATGCACCTGCAAACACTGGGCGCAGATCTCTTTCATCATGCACTGCATGGGTGAGTTGATCGACCCGATGCCATGATGCTTCTTCGTCAGATACGGCGCGAGCACGCCATGCCGCGCGCGCGCGACGGCGGCCATCATGCCGTCCGAGCCAATCGCGATCACGCGGTCGACATCATGCAATGAGATCGTACCCGTGAGTTCTCCCTTGCCATAGGCGGTCATCGCTTCGACGCTCTTGCCGACGAACTTCATGTCCTGCGGACGGCTAGGAATGAAGCCCGGCGCTTCGTCCGAGCACCAGACGATAACGTCGGCCGCGCGTTCGATGTCTTCGACTTTGTAACGGTCGATCAACTTCTTGTAGCCGGCGAAGTAGATCACCTTGCTCCCGTTGGCGCGCAGCGCCTGACCGATCGAGAACAGCACCGCATTGCCGAGTCCGCCGCCAACCAGCAGCGCCGTTTCTTGCGCGGGCGTTTCAGTCGGCGTGCCGGTCGGACCCATCAGGACAACGGGTTCGCCGTTCTTCAGCAGCGAGCAGAGATCGGACGAGCCGCCCATTTCGAGAACGATCGTCGAAAGCGTTCCGGCTTCACGGTCCACCGACGCGCCTGTCAACGCGAGGCCTTCCATGCCGAGCACAGTGTCGGCCGTGCGCGGCGCGAGCGTTTCGAAGTTCTGCAGGCGGTAGAACTGGCCTGGGTTGAATGCGCGCGCGGCTAGCGGCGCTTTGACGATGACTTCGATGATCGTCGGCGTGAGGCGGATAACATCGGCCACGGTTGCGCGCAGGTCGTTGTTCATCTGGGCGATGAGCGCGGCGCCGTCGACGCCTTCGGGCTTACGGCGCTCGGCGAGGATACGGCTGATGACCGGATAGCCTTGCTTGGCGCTGCCCATCGCTTTGACGACGTTGCCGCTAAAAGACGGATGCAGGTCGCCGAAGAAACTGATTGCCTTGCCGTCGGGGCGCAGCGATGTCAACACCCGAACCTCGTTCGGCTTGGCGACGCGCTCCGGCTTCACGGGCGAGCCGGATTCATCCAGCGCCTGGAAGTATTTGCCATCGAGCACGAAGTTCGTCGCGTCCTCGCGTTCGAGCACCGTGTTCGGCTGCGTGCCCGCCGCGACCAGAATCGATCTTGCCGGGAGCGTTGCCGAATCGCCTGTTGAGACAAGCTTCTGTTTCTCCGCATCCCAGCCAAGTTTGCCCATGACAATGGCTTCGGCGTGGCCGAAGCGGTCAATGTG
This sequence comes from Acidobacteriota bacterium, assembly GCA_016871135.1. Taxonomy (GTDB): domain Bacteria; phylum Acidobacteriota; class Terriglobia; order Bryobacterales; family Bryobacteraceae. The sequence continues at coordinate 3,407 of VFZQ01000410.1, forward strand.
GACCTCTTCGGGCGACAGGCACTCCGCGAAATGGATTCCCTCTTCGAGGGCTTTGGCCACTTCTTCGTGATTTAACGTGTAGGACGGCGAATCAATCATGCGGCGGCGATAGGCGAGTGTCACGCCGCCCCAGCCTTGCAGTAACTTCAGGTAGATCGGGTTGCGGCCTTCGTCGGCGGCTTTGTCGTCTTCTTCGCGAATCGCTTTCGCATGGGCGATGAATTCATCGGCGATTTCGCGCTCTTCCTCGTTCCAAACCGAGCGCACGGCTGCTTCGCCGCGCGACGCGCAGAGTGCTTCGTAGCGGTCGAGGAACTTTTTCACCTGAACGGGGTAATAGGCCAGAGACTCGGTCGCGGTATCGATCGCGGTCAGTCCCCCGCCGATCACAACCACGGGCAAACGCAATTGCAGATTGGCGATGGAGTTGTGGCGCGCCGCCCCAGTCAACTGCAACGCCATCAGGAAATCGGAGGCTTGCCGCACGCCGCGAGCCAATCCGTTCTTCATCGGGATGACAGTGGGCCGGCCAGCGCCGGCGCAGAGAGCCACGTGATCGAAACCGAGGTCGAACGCGTTATCGACCGTGAGCGCGCCGCCGAAACGGACACCGCCGAACATGGCGAACTGGCGGCGGCGTTCGAGCAACAGGCGGATAATCTTGAGGAAGTTCTTATCCCAGCGGACGGTGATGCCGTATTCGGCGACGCCGCCGAAACCCGCCATCACGCGGTCATCGAGCGATTCGTAGATTTCGTGAATGTCGCGGATCGGGCGGAATCCAACGAAATCGCCGTGTGGATTGACGCCGGAGAAGTGCTCCGGAAGCGGCTCGATCTTCAGTCCATCGACCGCGCAGACGGTATGCCCGTCGTTCATCAAGTGATGCGACACCGAGTAACCGGCCGGGCCGAGACCCACGACGAGCACCTTGTAGCCCGAGTTAGCCTTCGGCAGGGGCCGCGGGAAGTTCAGCGGATTCCAGCGGGTCAACAGCGAGTAGATTTCGAAGCCCCACGGCAGATTCAGCACGTCTTTCAGCACGCGCGTTTCCGCTTGCGGAATGTTGACGGGTTCCTGCTTTTGGAATACGCAGGACTTCATGCAGTCGTTGCAAATACGGTGGCCGGTGCCGGCGCACATCGGATTGTCGATGGTAATGATGCCGAGCGCGCTGAGCGTCATGCCCTTGACCATCGCCGAATGGAACTCGCTGATCTTCTCTTCCAGCGGACAGCCGTTCAGCGTGACGCCAAACGTGGATTTCTTGAACTCACCCGTTTTCTCGCGAAGACCGGTGGAGCAAGAGTCCTTGCCCTGGTTGTGGCAGTGAATGCAATAGTTCGCTTCGTCGAGCGCGCCGGTTAGATCGGTGCCAGGATCGGTCAGCGCGAATCCTTCGCGGTTGCGCCATTCGTGCTCGGGGAAAACAAAGCGGTCGGCGTTGTTCTGTGTGAGCGTGTGAACGGGGACGAGGTGATTGAAGTCGAGTTTGTGCGGGCGCTTGAACAATACGCCGGACTTATGCTTTTCCTTGCCGGGCTTGGAAAAGTAAGCCCAAGCGGCGTATTTGGCGGCGGAATCGAGATGGAGCGCGTGGGCTTCGGCGTCATCGAGCCAACGGGAGACGTGGCGCGCGTACGCCAGTTCGGTAAGGCGCTCCCCCATGAATGTTTCGAGATCGGCCTGCAACTGCTTGCCGTGAAAATGCTGCGCGTCGGTTTCTTTGATCGACGTCAGTGCCTTGCGTTGGACGAAGTTGCGCTTGACGGTGTAAAGCGGCGAGAGTTCGTCGTGCGCGTGGCGCAGTTCCTTGACGTCGTTCTGGATCTGGAACAGTTCGCCGAGGAAGTTCTCTAGATGCGGCGCGAGGGCCAGAATTAACTCGGAAGCGGCTTTGCGGTCAAGCGAGGCGGGATCGATGCGCGCCGCCTGTAGGCGAGCGAGCAGATCGGCATCGAGAGCTTTTTGAAAAGCAACATCGACCTTGGCCAAACCTTCATTCGAGTACAGATCGTCGCACTGCAGGCCAAAGGAAAGAGAAAGAGTATCGCAGGATTTCATCGCGTGTTTGTCGGTGGGAGGGGAGGAGGGGCTGAGGAAGGCCCCA
>VFZQ01000411.1 GCA_016871135.1 Acidobacteriota bacterium
GCTTCACTTCGGCGGCGATTGCATCCACTGTGCAGCTATCTTTCAATGTCAGTCCGCGGCCGAGCGCATACCCGAGCATCTTCGCGGTCAGATGCCGAACGAACAAATCCTTGCGATTGAGCAGCACTTGCTTCAATCCATCGGGCCCGGTCATTTTCGTGCCATCGTTTAACTCGCCGCTCGCGTCGATCGGTTTGCCGGCGTCTTCCTTACGCCAGCGGCCGATTGCATCGTAGTTATCGAGAGCGAATCCGATGCCGTCGATCCGGCTGTGACAACCGGCGCAAGTTGGATTCTCCCGATGCTGCGCCAGTCTTTCGCGCATCGTTTTCGCGTGACTCGCCTGCGGTTCTTCGAGGGATGGAACATTTGGCGGAGGCGGCGGGGGCGGCGTGCCGAGAATCGCTTCCAGCACCCAAGCGCCGCGCAGCACGGGACTCGTCCGATACGGATACGAAGACACGGCCAACACGGCCGGCATACCCAGCACGCCGCCGCGATTGGAGTCTTTCGGCAGTTCCGCCCATTGCGGCTGCTTGCGCCGACCCGGATCGAGCGGCAGCTTTAATCCGAAGTGCTTTTCCAAGTTCGATGATCCAACCGTGTGCGTCGAATCGATCAGATCGAGCACGGGCCGATTGCGCACCAACAACTCGCGGAAGTACAACGAGGGCTGATTGCGGATGTCGCCGCTCAACTCTTCGTCTTTCGCGTATTCGGGGAACAGCTTGGCGTCGGGCGCTTTTTCGCCGTTCAGGTCGCGGATGTGAAGCCATTGATCGGTGAAGCGAACGGCGAAGCTCAGGGAACGATCGCTGCGCAACATGCGTTTGGTGATCTGTTGCAATACTTCCGGATCGCTCAATCTTCCTGTCGCCGCGAGATCGGTGAGCAACTCATCCGGCATGCTGCCCCAGAGGAAGTAAGAGATTCGCGATGCGAGCGCGTGTTGATCGACGGGCCGCTCGGCGCCGGTATAGTTCGGCGCTTCGGCGCGGAAGAGAAACATCGGCGACACCAGCACGGCGCGGAGCGTGAAGAAGATCGCCTCTTCATGCGTTTGGCCTTGCTTGCGTGCGATCGCGTAGAGTTCCTCGTACGGTCTTTGTTCGACGAGCGAAACCGGACGGCGGAATGCACGCGGAAGGAAGTTCGCCAGAATTTTGGAAGCGGTCGGTGCGGTGAAGATCTTGGTTCGCGATTTGTACTCGCGCGACGCGTAGTCCATGATGAACTTCGCGGCGTCCAGGTACTTTTCCGTGTGCAGAGGCGATAGCGACAAGGTCTCGGCGGCATTGTCGAAACCCTCGCCGCCGCCGCCATCGATCGGCAGAAACTTGGCAAGGTCGAGATGGATGTCGAGCAGATCGCGAATGGTCGCCGCGTATTCGTCGCGATTCAATCGCCGGATTGGCGAAGGCCCCGCTCCCGGCCCGGTCGCGCACGCCGCCTGGTGCAACGAGCTGTCGATCCACTTGGTGATCTGCTCGCGCTCTTCAAGAGCCGGCGCGGGCGCGCCTTTCGGCGGCATCTCAAAATTGCGTACGCGATTGGCCAGCGAAGTCCATCTCCGCGATTGCGTTGAGAACGATTCCTGTGTCGCGACGACCGACAGCTTGAAGCCGCCGACCGGATTGGCGTCGGAATGGCAAGCAACGCAATACTTCTTGAGTTGCCGCTGCGCGGCGTCGAACTCCAATGCGAAGACGGCCGAACAGAGGACCGGAAGCAGCCAGAGCGCTTTCATGCTTGAAGCAATTTTATCGCAACTTGTTACATCAAGCATCTTGTAACTTCGCGCAATTTCGGTTGTAGAGGCGGTAACTAGTCGTAACTACGGGAGGTCAGTCATGAAGGGGTTTACGAACGCCCATCGTGTGGGCTTGCTTTGTCTCCTCGCCGCATCGGCGGCGCAGGAATTCGGATCGGTCGGCGGTATTGTGACCGATGCAACCGGGGCCGCAGTGCCCAACGCTCCCGTTCGGTTGACGGATGTATCGAAGAAGTTCGATCAACAAACGGTCACCAACAACATCGGAGAATACCGGTTTCAGCCGGTGCCGGCCGGCAAATATGAAGTCACTATTTCCGCGCCCGGATTTCAGGTGTTCCGCCAAGAGATCACCGTCGACGCCGCGAAGCGGACGACGGTGAATGCGCAGATTCAGGTCGGCAGCGTTACGGAGACGATCGAAGTACATGCATCGTCGCCGGCATTTAGCACCTCCACGGCAACCATGCAGGCAAATGCTCGTGTGTATCGTGCTCCCCGCGTACCGGCGCGTGGTGTTCGCATGAAGACCGAGCAGTACGACTCCTTTGTCGAGAACGAGTTCGCCGACACCGCGCGCTCGCCGTTATCGACGGTCGCCGCCGATGTCGACACCGCCTCGTACAGCAACGTTCGCCGCTTTCTGCAACAAGAGCAACGCCTCCCGCCGCCGGGCGCGGTGCGTATCGAGGAACTCATCAACTACTTCACATACGGCTACGCCGAACCAAGCGAAGGCCAGCCCTTTTCAGTCGCCGCCAATGTCGCAAGTTGCCCGTGGAATCCAAAGCACAAGCTGTTGCATCTGGGGCTGAAGACGCCGCGCGTCGATGTCGAGAGGATGCCGCCAGCGAATCTTGTCCTTCTCGTCGATGTCTCCGGATCGATGGGAGATGAGAACAAACTTCCGCTCGCGAAACGCGCGCTGCGGTTGCTCGTCGATTCGTTGCGTGAACAAGATCATGTTGCGTTGACCGTCTATGCGGGGTCGTCGGGCGTCGTTCTGCAGCCCACATCCGGCCGTGAAAAGTCCAGGATTCTCGCGGCGATCGACAGGCTGGAAGCCGGGGGCTCAACCAACGGCGCATCCGGAATCCAGCTTGCGTACGAAACCGCGCGCGCCGGTTTTATCAAGGGCGGCAACAATCGCGTGGTGTTGCTGACCGACGGAGACTTCAACGTCGGCGTCACCAGTCAGGACGAACTCGTGCGGCTTATCGAAAAAGAACGGGAATCGGGCGTGTTCCTTTCCGGGCTCGGTTTCGGCATGGGAGATCTGAAAGACTCGACGATGGAGAAGCTCGCCGATCACGGTAACGGCAACTACGCCTATATCGATTCGATCAACGAAGCCCGCAAGGTTTTTGTCGAACAGATGGCCGGCACGATGCTGACCGTCGCCAAAGACGTCAAGCTGCAGATCGAATTCAACCCGGCGCGCGTGAAGTCGTACCGGCTGATTGGTTATGAGAACCGCGTCCTGCGGCCGGAGGAGTTTAACGACGATAAGAAAGACGCCGGCGATTTGGGCGCGGGGATGTCGCTCACCGTTCTCTATGAACTGTCGCCCGCCGAGGAAGCCGGTGAGGTCGACCCGTTGCGTTACCAGAAAGAGCGGAGCAAGACGCGCGCGGCGAAATCCGGCGAGGTGGCGATGTTGAAGTTCCGCTATAAAGCGCCGGAGGATTCCAAGAGCAAGCTGTTTCAGCAGGCGGTCATCGACAGCGGCGCGCGTTTTGAATCGGCGCCGGCCGACATGCGATTTGCCGCGGCGGTGGCTGAATACGGGATGTTGCTGCGCGGGTCGAAGTTCGCGGCGCGGGCCAGCTATTCGCACACGATTGAGACGGCGTTGCAGTCGATCGGCGAAGACGCCGGAGGGCATCGCGCCGAGTTCCTGCAACTCGCACGGATCGCCGAGGAGCTTGCTCGCGAAGGCGTGAACGAATAGCGGTGGTTGGGGCTTGCGTCCGCCGCTCTGTTGATATCATTAGCGGCGGCACGATATCGCGGGCCATCAACAATCGAATCGTGCACGACTGGAGTTCTAATGAGCAAATACCTATTCTTCCTTGCTGCTTGTGCCAGCGCACAGCAATGGACATCGCTGTTCGACGGCAAGACCTTTAACGGATGGGAACCGCGCGCGACATTCTCGGCACCCGCAACCGGCGATTGGAAAATCGTCGACGGGGCTATCTACTGCGGCGGCGCGACTTCCGGATGGCTGGCGACGACGAAGCGCTTCGGCGACTTCCGGCTGCAACTCGAGTTCAAAGGCCCGGCGCACGTCAACAGCGGCGTCTTCTTGCGTTCGCAAAAGGAAGGCCAACCGCATCAGACCGGTTACGAGTTGCAGATCTGGGACATGCAGCCGGCCGGATATCTCACCGGCAGCCTGGTCGGTACGGTAAAAGCGCCGCCCGCCGATAAGATCAAAGCCGATGCGTGGAATGCGATGGACATCACCTTTCGAGGCGATCACATCGTCGTGGCGATGAACGGCAAGACGATTCTCGATCACCACGACAAGCAACACTTCGAGGGCGTGATCGGACTTCAGTGCCAGCCAGACCAAAAGATCTCGTTCCGCAACCTCCGCGTTCAAGAGTTGAAGAAGGCAGCGCGCTTTCCGCAGAAGACCCTTGAAGACACGCAAGGCGAAGAGCGCGTGCTGGCGCAGCGCTTTCTCAAAGAGACACGGACGGGTCTCGGCGGGCCGTGGAACATCATGTTGCGCAGCCCGGAGATGTCGACGCATCTGCTGGAGTTGTACAACTACTTTCGCTGGAAGACTAAGCTCCCGAAGAACCTGATGGAAGAGGCGATCATGATCGTGGCGCGCGATTGGTCGGTGCAGTTTGAGTGGTTCGCGCATTATCCGATATCGCTGAAGGAAGGCGTGCCGGCGGCGTTGCTGGCCGACCTTCGCACCGGCAAACGGCCCGCGTCGATGAAGCCGGACGAGGCCGTGGTCTATGACTTCACCACGGAACTGTGCCGCGACCGCGTTGTGTCGAAGCCGACATTTGAACGAGCGATGTCGACGCTTGGCGAGAAGAACGTGGTCGATCTGACGGCGGTGATCGGGACTTATATCTCAATCGGCGCGCTGCTGAACGTTGCCGAAGTGCCGGGCGCGGCGCAGGACGGTCCGGATTTTTTGCCGACGTTGTAGGTCGCTCGCAACATCGGCGGTCATGATCTTCGGCTGGGCGTCGCTGAAGAGAGCCCAATGGGTGTCAGGTTCAATCCCCGGCGGCGCGAAGCTCGGGGAGGCAGCGGGCGCGTATGGCCTCGTAGTTGGAGCGCGTGATGAGGGTTGGGCGGATGGCGAGCTTCGTGTATTGGCCAAGGGCTTCAAGGACGCGTTCGGGGATTGCCTCGGGCGTGCCGATGATGAGCTGGCCGTGGTCGCATCGTAAGGGCACGATTTCGAGCGCGCGGAGTACGTGGGCGGGGAGGGATCGGGCCGCCGAGCGGCTGATGTCCCAGGGGTGGACGAATTCCAGGGGCAGGGCGTGTTGGAGGCTTAGGGCCTCGTATAGATTCTTGAATCAAAGATTCTAAATCAGAGTACTTCAACATTTTGAGGTTAGCAGTCCGTGGTTAAAGTCGGCCCCCCTGCTGAAATCATTTGATGCCGAAAATGTTTCCTTGTAAAATTGGGTATGGCGCTGGGAACACGCAAGCAAAGGGTCCGTCAGGAGACATTGTGGAT
>VFZQ01000412.1 GCA_016871135.1 Acidobacteriota bacterium
TGTTGCAGCGGGCGACAAGATGTACGTGTCGACCGAAGAAGGCGTCGTCCACGTGATCAAGATGAGCGACAAGATGGAGATCATCGCCTCGAACAAGATGGAAGGCGAGTTCTTTATCGCTACGCCCGCCATCGCCGATGGCGAGATCTACGTGCGTGGAAAGAATACGCTGTACTGTGTTCGTGCGAAGTAGTGCCGATCAGAACACGAAGCGCAACCCCAACTGAATCTGCCGCGCTGGCGTCGCCGAGTTCACCACGCCAAACCCAGGGGCGCCGAAAACCCGTCCGGGCACTCCGAAATTGGGATGATTCAGCGCGTTGAAGAACTCGCCTCGCAGTTGAATACGAATGCCTTCGCGGATGGCAAAGTTCCGCAGCAGCGATAGATTGAACACCGTTCGTCCATCTGCCCGAAGAATGTTCATGCCCTGATTGCCAAACGCAAACTGTGCGGGCTGCCGGAACGCGGCGGTGTCGAACCAGCGTGCCAGTGTGGGCGAATCGAGATTCGGGTTCGCCGTCACATCGGCGCGGAGCGCACCCGCCGAAAACGCGTTCGTCGAGTTCGTCTGCGTCGTGACGTTGAATGGTGCACCGCTTTGTACCGTCGCGGTTCCGCCGATCGACCATCCTCCCGCGATCCATCGCACCGGCTTGCTCACCGCCATCCGCCCGAATGGCAGTTCATACACGGAACTGAACGTCAGCCGGCTTCGAACGTCATTCTCGGACGGTCCCCAATCGGCGCGTCGATTGTAGAAGTTCGAGTACGTGCCGCCCTCGGCGCCGAGCGTCGCTCCGCCCTCATCGACGTTGTTCAGAAACTTCGAATAAGTATACGTCGCCAGCAGATTGAAGCCATTATTGAACCGCCGTTCGACGCGCACGACGCCGGCGTGATAACTCGAAACACCGAGGGAAGGGAAGACCACAGACACATCGCTGAACTGCGGGAACGGGCGGTCGCGCTGCGCTGCGCTCGGTCCCAGGCGCTCGGGCCGAATCTGGTTAATCGACAAGTTTGTACCCGCCAATTTGCGCGCGAGGTTGGCGATGTAGCTGACCTCAATCACCGTTCCCTTCGTGACCTCCCGCTGCACGCCCAGCGTGAAATGCTGCGCATAGCCGCTTCGCCGGTTCGTCTCGAAGAACGTCACCGCCGTCGTTGGATTCTGTCCCACGCGCACCGCGCCGAAGGAGTCGTCTAGTCGTGGCGAGCTCGCCGAAACCGGCACGCCGTTGCGAAGAAAGAATGGCGCGGTAATGCCGTTGTCCGGCGTGTTCAGCGCGCTCGAAATCTCGTAACCAAGCGACGCCGAGGTCGGCGCGCCGTGGTCGAACGGATGGGCGACGACGATGCCGTACCCGCCCCGCACGACAGTCTTTTCGTTGAACGGCTGCCACGCAAAACCCACGCGCGGGCTGAAGTTGTTCCAATCGCGCGCGTACGGTTTTGCACGCCAGCCATTGACGCCCGCGAACTTAACAACCCCGGGCGTGCCCGAGACAGGATTGATCTGTTCTGGGTCGAAACCGTTCATGCGATTGTCGGCGTCGAAGATCGGCGTGTCCATTTCCCAACGCATGCCAAGGTTGAGCGTCAGGCCGCGCCGGATCGTCCAGTCGTCCTGCGCGAAGCCCGACAGATACTGGCTGAAGCGCCGCAGTGCCGGCGTATCGCGTGTTTGGAATGCCGTCGGAAACCCGAGAAGCAGTGTCGCGAAGCCGTTGCCCGTGTTGGCCGTGCCGGGCAGCCCCGTCGGCAGCACGCTAAACGTGAAGTTCCCGGAGACCGATTGGCGCAGTTGATCGGTAATATGTGAGCCGCGCGTGTCGAAGCCAAACTTCAAAGAGTGCCGCCCGCTCACCCACGACAAATTGTTGACGAATTGTAGATTTGTGATCGGCGTGCTCAGCCGGCGATGTGTGCCCGAGCCGAGATTGGCAAAGCCAGCGGCGGCGATCGTCGGAAACGCATCGTCGGGTACTCCCTTCAAACCGATCTTCGACGGCCATCCGCCGCCGAGTCCGTTCGACTGCGCATCCGCGAACCGCCGGCCGTAGTTGAAGCGAAAGTCGTTGACCAGTGTCGGGCGCAAGATGCGCGTCCATGCGGCGTAGGCGTACTGCTGATGGGCTGGTTGATCGCCCACCGTCTCGGCCGCGCGCTCCGGATACACACTCGCCTGCGTGCGGTTGTCCGAGTTATACAACCACCGGCCGGTCACGTGATCCTTCGAACTAAAGTGATGATCGAGCTTCGCTGTGAAATTGTCGCGTGTCAGGCCCAAGCCGCCGTTCGCGCGGAAATTGTTCGCGCCACTGATGTTGTCCGCCGCACGGTTGGCCACCGGGTAGAAGGCCACCAAGTTCGCCGCAACGGAGTCGAATCGATCGCGCGGAATAAGATTTCCAGGGAACGCGGTGCGCAGAAATCGCGTTCCTTCTTGGCGCGTCGTGGCCGGATCGTAGATCGGAATCAGCGCGCCCGCCGCGTTGCGTGTATCGGAAAAATCGCCCAGGCGTTGCAGCGCCGAAGGCACTGTGAGCGTGCGTGTCGCCCCGTCGAATCGCCGCGAGCCTTCGTACGCGAAGAAGTAGAAGGTCTTGTCGCGAATGATCTTCCCTCCCACCGTTCCGCCAAACACGTTGTAGCGCAGCGTCGCCTTCTGTTTCGCAGTGCCGGACACGGGCGCGAAGAAATTCGGCGCGTCGAGTTTGTTGTTCCGCAGGTACTCAAACAGACTCCCGTGCAGTTGGTTCGTACCGGACTTCGTCGTCGTAATAATAACGCCGCCCGCCGACCCGCCGAACTCGGCCGAGTAGTTATTGGCCACGATCTTCACTTCCTGCACCACCTCCACCGGCGGGTCCATGTCCATCTGTCCAACGCCCAGCCGCATGTTCTGCCCGCTGCCGCCGTCAAGCCAAAGCATTTGGCTTTGGGTTCTCCCACCGGCAAGGCTGAAATTCGGCTTCGCGCCCGCATCGTAGTTAACGAAGACCGCTCCACCCACGATGTTCACCATGTTCATCGAACGGCGATCGCCAAGCGGCATGTCTTCGATGGTTTTCGACTCCACCAATTGCGCCACCTCCGACGTGCGCGTTTCCAGCGTCGACGCCGACGCCGATACCGACACGCTCTCGCTCACCAGGCCGAGTTCCAGCCGAAAGTTCAATTCGAGATTCTGTCCGGTCGTCAATACGAGACCCTTCTGCACAAGCCGCCGGAAACCGTCCATTTCAACGGCGATCTCATACGCGCCGATCGGCAGCGGCCGAAGCGAGAATAATCCGCTTGAGTTGGTGCGGACCTCGGTCCGGCTGGCGGTTTGCGCGTGCACCGCGACCACCCGCGCGCCGGCGATCACGGCGTCCTGGCTGTCGGTCACAATGCCCGTGATACTGGCCTGCGGTGACTGAGCGTGCAAAGTAAGAGCGATGAAGACGCAGAAGTTCCGAAATAACATGCGAACACAATACCAAGTCCCGAGTGGCTTAGTCTAAGAGAAGTCATGCGATTCGCCGTACTGCTCGCTTCAATTACGCTCGCCGCACAAACGCCCGATCAAATTCGCACGGCCATGAAGAAAGCCGCCTCGTTTTATGTCGACAAAGTCTCCACCCAAGGCGGCTATCACTTTACCTACACCGACGACCTGAGCTTCGGCCGCAGCGAACACGGCGAAGGTCTGATGCAAGTCGAAACGCAACGCGAAGGCACGCCCGTCGCCGCGATGACGTTCCTGGAGGCCTGGTGGGCCACCAGCGATCGCTTTTACCTCGATGCCGCCGCGAAAGCCGCGCACGCGCTGGTAAAAGGCCAACTCTGCTCCGGCGGTTGGGATTACATCATCGAGTTCGATCCCGCCAAACGCGTGAACTTTCCTTATCGCGCCGACAACAACTGCAAGGGCCAAAAATCGCCACCCACCACGCTGGACGATAACGTCACGCAAGCGTGTTTACGTGTGCTGATGCGGGTGGACCGCGAATTGCAATTCAAAGACGCCAAGATTCACGAGGCGGCGGAATTCGCGTTGGCGAAGTTGATGGAGGTGCAGTATCCGAACGGCGCGTGGCCGCAACGATTCAGCGCGACGCCCGATTTTTCAAAGTTTCCAGTGAAGAAGGCGAGCTATCCGGCGACGTGGTCGAAGAAGTGGCCAGGCGAAGACTACAAGAACCACTACACCTTCAATGACAACACCATCGCCGATGTGATCGACATGTTTTTGGAAGCCGGCCGCATCTACAACGATAAGCGCTATACCGTCGCGGCGGAGAAGGGAGGCGGCTTCATCCTGCTGGCCCAAATGCCCGAGCCTCAGCCGGCATGGGCGCAGCAATATGACGCTAACATGCAGCCCGCCTGGGCGCGCCTCTTCGAGCCCCCGTCGATTTCAGGCGGGGAGTCGCAGGGCCTGCTCGAAGTGCTGATGGTGCTCTACAGAGAGACCGGCGAGAAGAAGTATCTCGATGCAATCGAACCCGCATTGCTCTGGCTCGAGAAGTCGACCTTCTCAGACGGCAAACGCATCGCGCGTTTTAACGAACTGAAGACGAACCGCCCTCTCTACATCACCAAAGGCACCCAGATTCAGGCGAAAAAGTTGGGCTCGGCGCGGATCGACGGCTACGAGATCAGCTACGACGACAAGAGCGTGATCACGCATTATGCGGTCGTCACGAGCGCCGCGCGCATCCCGACAATCCGCAAGGCATACGAAGCGCTGAAGGTGAAACGCTCGCCGCGCGGCGAGCGCCTGCATGGCCTTTCCCCATGGTCGAATGAAGGCGTCACGCGCGCGGGAGACACGGCGTCGATCATCGCCGCGATGGACGACCGCGGCGCGTGGGTCGAAGACGGAGTCATCGGCAAAGCCGACAAGGTGATCTTCGTCTTCGCCGCGCACGACATGGTGTTGACGATCAACGGCCGCCCCATGCCGATTAAGGAAAACGACCGGATCGAGCTGTTCGAGGGGCAGCAACCGCCAAGACAAAAGGTGATCCGCACAACGACGTTTGTGCGAAACCTGCAACGCTTGGCGGCGGCCTTGAACTAGGAGAGCTTTGAGAAAAACTCGCACTCCTCCTCGAAGTCCTCGCGGCAATCGTTACAGTCTCACCTCATCAATCTCACTCAACCGCGACAAATCGATCGTCACTACACCCTTCGACGACGTCCCGAACACATCGCGGAACTTGGCGCCATGAACAATCTCGTCATCCGCATAGGAAAACCGAGTATGCACCGGCTGGGAGAACGCCTCGTCCAGTGCCGAGATTGTCACGAACAACTCCGGGTCGCTTTCACGGATTGCCGTGCCATCGAGTCCGTACAAAGGGCTATCCGGATCGATTGGATGTACGATCACCCATTGGGTTGGCAACCACGCCTGTCCAAATTAGGCTCTGAAAGAAGAGAGGCAAGGTCCTGGTAGGGTTAGAAGACGTTCCGCCAAGAACAGAATCCAACC
>VFZQ01000413.1 GCA_016871135.1 Acidobacteriota bacterium
AACGCGGCGTTTCTGAGCGCGGCCAAATCGAAACACACCGAGAGCTCCGACTATTACCTGGGTATCACGGTCGATCAGATCGCGGCCAAGGAGATGGGCAAGGATACGCAGTTGCCGTCGCTGCAACTGGCGATGGATCTCAATCCCGTGGCCGGCGTTTGCAACAACGGCTATGCATGCGTCTATCAGAACTGCTTGTCGTGGTCGGGGCCGACGACCCCGCTGCCGTCCGAGGCGCATCCGCGCGTGGTCTTCGAGCGGATGTTCGGCGAAGGCGGCAACGCCGAAGCGCGGCGGGCGGCGTTGCGGAATCGCGCCAGCCTGCTCGATTCGTTCACGTCGCAGATCGCGAAGCTGAAACAGCGCGTGGGCGGCCCGGACCGCGCGCGTCTGGACCAGTACACCGATAGCGTCCGGCAAGTCGAGCGCGAGATCGAACGCGCCGAGAAGGCGGTGGCGGATAACAAGACGCCCGATCTGGACCGGCCCGTCGGCGTACCGGCCGCATTCGCCGATCACGCCAAGCTCATGTTCGACCTGCAAATACTCGCGCTGCAAGCCGACATCACCCGCGTGATCACATTCCAGTTGACGCGCGAACAAAGCAATCGAACGTACCCGGAAATCGGTGTGTCCGATCCGCATCACCCGACCAGCCATCATGGCAACGATCCGGTGAAGGTAGAGAAGATCGCCAAAATCGGAACCTATCACGTCAAACTGTTTTCGGAGTTCCTGCAGCGGCTGAAGGCCACGCCCGACGGAAACGGATCGCTGCTGGATCACACCGTTTATCTGTACGGCAGCGGCATGGGGAATCCAAGTTTGCACGACCACGAAAACTTGCCGATCCTTGTCGCGGGCGGCAAGGCGACGGGGTTCAAGGGCGGCCGCCATATCCGGTTGGCGAAGCCGGTGAGCTTGGCCAATGTTCACGTCACGCTGCTCGATCAGGTCGGCGTGCGTCTCGATTCGTTCGTCGACAGTACGGGCAGAATCGAAGATCTGTTCCAGCGGGTCGACCTCGCTTAGGAGTTGCGTATGCGCTTGATCATTGGGTTTCTCTTTGCCTTCGCCGCATGGGCGTCGCCTCTGGCCGACGCGGCCGAGCGGCGCGATGCGGCGGGTGTGCGCAAACTGCTTGCTTCCGGCGCCGGCGTGAGCGCCGCGCAGGTCGATGGGACTACGGCGCTGCACTGGGCCGCCTATCACGATGATGCCGAGATGGTGGCGCTGCTTGTGAAGGCGGGCGCCAACGTCAACGCGTTCAATCGCTACGGCGTGCCACCGCTGGCGCAGGCCTGCACCAATCGGAACGCAGAGATCGTCAACCTGCTTCTCCAAGCGGGCGCGGACGCGAACGCCAAGATGAAGGGCGGCGAGACCGTTCTGATGCTTGCGGCGCGATCGGGCAACGTGGAATCGGTCAAGGCGTTGCTTGCCGGCGGCGCGCGCGCCAAGGATCGCGAGCGGTTGGGACAAACGGCGATCATGTGGGCGGCGGCTGAAGGGCACACCGGAGTCGTGCGCGCGCTGATCGCGGCGGGCGCCGATTTCAACGAAACGCTCGATTCCGGATTCAACGCGTATCTGTTCGCCGTGCGCGGCGGGCATCTCGATACGGTGCGCGCTCTGATATCCGCTGGCGCCGGAGTCAATGAGTTGATGAAACGCAAGCAGGGCGTGCGGGGCTCGACCGGCGCGGGGCCAACGAGTCCGCTGGCACTGGCGATTCAGAACGGGCATTTTGATCTCGCGATCGCTCTGGTCGAAGCCGGCGCCGATCCCAACGACACACGGACCGGCTACACGCCACTACATACGATCGCATTCGTTCGGCGGCCCGACTCAAGCGATACAAGCGATCCCGTGCCCGCGCAAGGCGCGGGCCGATTGACCAGCCTCGGCTTGGTGCGCGAACTCGTTAAGCGCGGCGCGAAGGTGAATTTTCGGCTGGCCCCAGACGCGCCCGCCAAGCAGCCCAACACTTGGTCCGCCGTGGCCGCGCCCGGTTCGACGCCGTTCCTCATCGCCGCCGACCGCGTCGACGTTCCGCTCATGAAACTCTTGCTCGAATTGGGCGCCGATCCGCTACTGCCGAACTTCGAAGGCACAACGCCGCTGCTGGCCGCGGCCGGCGTCGGCACCAACGAACCCGAAGAGGAAGCGGGCGAGGAGCTCGAAGCGCTGGAGGCCGTAAAACTACTGCTCGATCTCGGCGCGGACGTAAACACCGTCGACGAGAATGGCGACACGGCGATGCACGGCGCGGCGTCCAACATCAGTCCGCGTGTTGTGAAACTGCTGGCCGATCGAGGTGCGAATCCTCAGGTTTGGAAGAATACCAACAAGGCGGGCGGCACGCCGCTGTTTATCGCCGAGGGCTACGCCACCCGTTTGCCGAGGCCCGACGCGGCCACAATCGCGGCGATTACGAAGTTGATGAACGCGGCCGGGATTTCGACCGAGGGCAAGCGCCCGAAGATCATCGACAGCTACGAGAAGCCGTCCGGCTCCGAACCGCAGCCGTAGGCATCAGGCGTTCGACCGCTCGCCCACCGGCATTCGCAGCCAGAACACCGCCGACATCACGTTCAACCCCGCCGCGACAAGGAAGTAGAGCCCCGCGTCGCCGCCGTTCCACCGCGCCAGTAATGGGAAAGCGCTCGCGCTGACGAACCCGCCCAGGTTCCCGATCATGTTCATCGCGCCCGACACCGATCCGGATTTGCCTCCGCCGATGTCGATGCAATACGCCCAACTCGGGCTAATTGTCATCTCGGTTCCGAACGTCGCCAGCGTGAACAACGCCACCGCGGATTCTACCGTCTCCGCACGGCTCAGCAGCAGCAGCGCCGTCGACGACAGCATGAATCCGCCGAGCGCCGGACCGCGGCGGCTCCATTGTGGATAGCGACGGAAGAGCCAGTCCGTTAAGAATCCCGAGACCCACTGCGCCGTTGCGCCGACCAGTAGAATCACCATCGAATACCACGACGCGCTGTCGCGGTCGATCTTGTATCGCTCCATCAAGTACGGCAGCATCCACGACAAACACAGGAAGAACGTGAAATTGCTGGCAAAATACTGCGCCATCACCTGCAGCATGCCGCGCGAGGCGAAGATCTTCGACAGCGGGATGTCGGTCCGCGCTGCCGATGGCGCGGGTTTGTCGCGGAACCAAGCGAACCAGACGATCGCCCAGACGAGTCCCGGAATGCCTAGCAGAAAGAACGCGCCTCGCCAGCCGCTCGCATCGAGCAGGCCGGACAAGATCGGAAACGACAGCGCCGCGCCCAATCGCGAACCCGAGAAGATGATTCCGTTCGCGCGGCCGTGCAGCGCGGGAGGCAGCCACGTGTAGAAGGCGCGCGCCGAAGCCGGGAACGCTCCCGCTTCGGCAAGGCCAAACAAGAACCGAACCACGACCATCGATGTAAATCCCGACGCCAGACCCGTGAGCGAAGTGAACAGACTCCACGCCGATACGACGATCGTCAATGTCCATCGTGGGCCGAAGCGATCGGCGAACCAACCGGCCGGAATCTGTCCGAGCGCGTAGGCCAGCGCGAACGATCCAAACACCACGCCCATCGCGTCGTTGGACAACGCCAGATCTTTCGCCACCAAGTCCTTCGCGGTCGAGATGGCCGCGCGGTCGAGATACAAGATCCACGAGAGCAGAAACAGAAGAACCAGCAAGACGCCGCGCGCGATCATACCGTCAACAACGCCCGAATATGCCGGTTCGTTAGCGCCTCCGCGTTACCCGGCTCGAGTTTTCCCCAGTTCGCCGACATCGCCACCAACACCAACTTGCGGCTCGGGATCATCACCGCGCAGTTGCCTCCGGCCCCGATGGACAGGAACGTATCGCGCGGCGCATCCGGCCATGTGACCGCACCCGGATGCAGCCGGCCTTTCGCGTTGAACCACCAGTTGCCGCCGTAAATACCCGCGCCGAAATCGGTGAAGTGATCGGAGCCGCCGCCGTAGGTTCCCAGCTTTAGATAGTCGTTTGTCTCGGCCTTGCGCGTATGCGGAATCGAGGCGGGCACTTGCACGCGGCAGTAACGATCGAACAGCGACTTCGGCAGTACCTGTTTGCCGTTCCATTTTCCACGATCGAGCCAGAACCGCGCGATGCGCGCGAAGTCGCGCACCGACGCCGAGATCCGCCGGTTCGTTGCTCGAAACGCAAGACCGTCCTCCAGGCCGAGCGCGTTGCCGATACGCGCGCCGGCCCGCTCCGGCTCTTCGCGAAAGATGCGGTCAAACAGCGTTTTCTGATACAGGTTGACGGCGTAATCGTTGTAGGCCCAGGCTTCGCCGGGCGCGTCCGGCCGCGCATATCCGCTCGTCATGTTCGTTAGCTGGGCGAGCGTCATCGCGCGGTCTTTGGGGATGAGATCCCAACCGAACTCCGCGACACGCGTTTCGAGATTCGGAATCTTCTTCTCGGCGATGGCGAAGAACAGCAGCGTTGTCATCACGGGTTTGGCCGACGACAACACATCGCGGCGTTCGGCCTGATCGCCCCAGGTCAGAACGGTCTTCCCGTTTTTCAAGATGCAGCCCCGGCCGCCGAGATCGGGCGGCGCCGCGGCCATTAGCATCGCCAACAGTTCCCGCCGCGTCACTTTCGAATTAGCCGTTGCGGCGAACTGCGCGGGACGCGAACGATCTCGCCGCGCACTTCGAGTTCGAGTTTCACGGTCGTCGTGTACCAAGTCAGCGAGCCGATGTCATCGGGCAAATGGGGCGCCACCAGTTCGGGCAGATCGGAGAATGCGACGCCCGGTTCGCGCTTGGGCACCACCTTGAGGATCGCCTTCCGAAACGCCTCGAACTTTGCCGCGTCGATCGCGGTTGGCTTCTTCCCCGGAGATGGAGTCCGGCACTCCACTTTGCTCGTCATGTTCTCGCTTCTCCCATCTGGGCCCGCTCCAGCAGGCCGTCTTCAAACGAATAGTCGATGTTCTTGCGTTGGTCTTCCGCCTTCCACCATTTGTGGGTTTCCTTGAGGCCGGCGGCGAACTCGGTCGGCTTGTACTTCAACACCCGTTGGGCTTTGGCGATCATCATTGTGATCGGAGGCAGGTCGAAGTACATTCCGAAATAGAGCTTCGGACCCATCGGGCTTCCGCCCATTCGCAAGATCAACTCGCGCGGCATGCGGATAATGCGAGCCTTCTTGCCGTGCGCGGCGGCGAACGCGTCGAGCAGGTCCGCCTGGGTAATGGAGCGCGCATTGGCGACGTTAAACGCATGACCGACGGCGGCCGGCTCCTCCATCGCGGTGATCGCCGCCGTGACGAAATCCTTCACATAGACAAACTGCATGAGCCGCCGCCCATCGCCCGGCAACACCCAGGGCCGTTCGTCTCGCAGCCGGTCCCAGAAAAACTGCTCGCGGTAAAACGGGTTGCCGGGCCCGTAGACGAATGGCGGCCGCAGCGTCACCGCGGGAAATCCGTAACGCTGA
>VFZQ01000414.1 GCA_016871135.1 Acidobacteriota bacterium
GCAATCTCAACCTGCCAATCGACCCCTACAACACGAAAACGTGCGTCGACCGCTGCACGGAAGACATGAACACGAATTCGGCCGTGCTGGGCGACACCTACTCCATTACGCCGACGATGTTCCTCGACTTGCGCGCGAGCTTCTCACGGTATCACTATGACCGGACGGCGGCATCGGCGGGATACGACCTGACGCAGTTGGGCTGGCCATCCGCTCTGAATACGGCCGTCGCCGTGCGCGTGCAGCCCATCCCGATCGTCACCGGTTACAACGGTGTGTTCAGCACCAACGGCACCGGCAGCACGATCATCGCCCGCAACGACATCTTCTCGCTCAGCCCCAACGTCACCAAGATCTGGGGCAAGCACTCCATCAAGTTCGGCGGCGAGGGCCGCCGTGGCACCCACAACTACTATCAGCAGAACAATCCCTCGGGATCGTTCAACTTCGACGCGTTGTTCACCAGCGTCAATCCGCTGGCGGCCGCCGGCACCGGCAACGGCTTCGCGTCGTTCCTGCTCGGCTACGGCAGCGGTGGCGGCCTCACCCATAACAGCTTCGTGGCCGGCCAGATGATCTATCGCGGCTACTATGTGGGCGACCAGATGCAAGTCAACTCGAAACTCACCTTGAACTTCGGCATCCGCCTGGAACAAATGGGTCCGTGGTCGGAACGCTACGACCGCCTCGTCGTCCTGCTGCCTAATGCCACCAACGAACTGAGCGGACTCGGCGGCCTGAACTTCCGCGGCCGCTTCGGACTGGTCAACTCGCCCGATAGCCTCAGCCGTAACAACACCGAGTTGCGCAACGTCCTCTCGCCGCGCTTCGGCCTCGCCTATCGCTTGAATAATAAGACCGTCATCCGCACCGGTTGGGGTCTCTTCTATCTGCCCAACGATGTCGCCTTCGGTACGGCGCCCAACGGCTCTATTTCCGCCGCCTACACGACGCCCTACTTCGGTACGCCCGATGGCAGCATCACGCCGGCCGATCGCATCTCGAATCCGTTCCCGAGCGGTATCATCTCCGCGCCGGGCCGCGGCGCGAACATCCAGCGGTTGTTCTACGGACAAGGCGTAAGCGCCCCATTGTATAGCGACCCGCGCGCGAACACCCAGCAGTGGAACTTCGACGTGCAGCGCGAGATCCTCGGCGGTCTGGCGATCGACCTCGCTTACGCCGGTTCGAAAGGCACGCACCTGCCCGGTCCGAACCAGGCGCTTAATCAGTTGGCGGTCGAGTTTCTCTCGCAAGGCGCTTCACTGACGCAGCAAGTGCCGAATCCCTTCGTGGGACAGGTGCAGTTGGGCGCGCTCGCGCAGCCCACCGTGCAGCGTGCGCAGTTGCTTCGGCCGTTTCCGCAGTACACCGCCTTCAATGTGGTGTCCCCGATGAATCGCAACTCCATCTATCATTCCGCGCAGGTGAAAGTGGAGAAACGGTTTGCGCAAGGCGCCTCGATTCTCGGCTCGTACACTTGGTCGAAGCTCATTAGCGACACGGACACGCTTACGGCGTGGCTCGAACCCGGCGGCGGCATGGGCGTCCAGAACTGGAACGACTTGAAGTCGGAAAAGTCCGTCACGCTTTACGACACTCCGCAACGCGCCGTGATCAGCTTCATCTACGACCTCCCGTTCGGCAAAGGCAAGAAATTCCTGGCCGGCAACGGAGGCGCGGTGGATCGCCTGGTGGGCGGCTGGGGCGTCAACGGCATCACGACGTTCCAGAGCGGTAATCCGCTCAGCATGGCCATGGCCGTGAACACGACCAACTCGCAGGGAGGTGGCCAACGTCCGAACTCCACCGGATCCAGCGCGAAGACGACCGGCGCCGCGCAAGGGCGGTTGAACCGCTGGTTCAACGCGACAGCCTTCACACCGGCCCCTGCCTTCCAGTTCGGTAATGTCGCGCGGTCGTTGACGGATGTCCGGTCGCACGGAATCGCCAACTACAACTTCTCGATCTTCAAAAACACCCAGATCAATGAGCGGTTCGGCTTGCAATTCCGCACCGAGATCTTCAACCTGTTCAACCGCGTCCAGTTCGGCTATCCCGGCACGCAATTGGGCAATCCGCAATTCGGCGTAATCAGCGGACAATATAACGATCCGCGGCTGGTGCAGTTCGCATTACGCCTACAGTTCTGAAACTCTTCCGGATCACTGCCGCGCTCTGGGCCATTCAGCCACCGCCCCGAAGTATCTCCCAAAAACTACGACCGGCGGCGTGGCGTCTTGGCTCAGCGCGAAACGGAGGGGAAGTGTCGCCACGTCGCTAGACAAGTTTTTGTAGGAATCGCCCCGATCCGAGAGATCCGCCGATGTCGGCGGACTCCAGCAATTTCGGAACCTGCATCTGATGGTGAGCGGCTAAGTTGTTGAAGGGGAAGCGGGGTAGGTGGTAGGGCTGTAGGGCCTTGAGGCCGGGTCTATTTTCGAATTCTCGAATCGGGACTGCATTTCCTTCAGTCTGCATGTAGAGTTTTGTACAGATGGACATCTCGCCCAAAGGCCTGGAAGCCTCCCGCCTTCGCCAACGTAAACACGCGGTGATGAAGCGGCTGCAAGCGGGGCGACCCATCGTTTCGAATCGCAAATTGCGGCCCCTCGCTTTGAACTGATAGGCTATCCGCCATGTGGCTCCCACTCCTCCTCGCAGCCGGCGCCCTCGTCGCGATTGCTCAGACCGATACTGCGGCCATCACCGGTCTCGTAACCGACTCAAGCGGGGCGGCCGTCGGCGGCGCCTCCATCACCGCGAAGAGCCTCGCGACCGGGTTGGACTACAAAGCCGTCAGCGGCGACGCGGGCGTTTACGTGGTGCCGGCGCTTCCCATCGGCCGCTATGCGGTCGCCGTCTCTCAAAACGGATTTCAGAGTCTGCGCTTTCCCGCCGTCGATCTCAGCGCGGGCGCTCGCATCCGGCTCGATGCCACGCTGCAGGTCGGCGCGGTCAACGAAGTCGTCGAAGTGAAATCGGAGTTGCCCGTGCTGGAATCGGAAACCTCCTCGCTCGGGCAGGTCATCGAAAACACCACCATCACCCAAATGCCGCTCAATGGCCGCAACTACCAGCGCCTGGCCGTGCTGGCGCCCGGCGTGCTTCCGTCGCGCGCGCGCAACTTCGTGGAAGACTCGTTTTCCGTCAACGGCGCAAATATGTGGCAGAACCAGTTTGTTCTTGATGGCGCGGACAACACGAACTATTTCACCGGCGTTGTCACCGCTTCCAACCAGGTGGTGAAGCCCTCCGTGGATGCGATCCAGGAATTCAAGATGGAGACGCACAACTTCAGCGCCGAGTTCGGCCGCGGCGGTGGCGCGGTGATTCAGGTGACGACCAAGAGCGGCACGAATCAACTGCATGGAACGCTGTTCGAGTTCCTCCGCAACGACAAGCTCGACGCGAACAACTTTTTCAATAGCGGCCGGGCTAAGCCCCCGTACCGGCAAAATCAGTTCGGTGGAACGCTCGGCGGCCCGGTTCTGCCCAACCGCATGTTCTACTTCGGCAGTTATCAGGGCACCTACATCCGTGAGAAGCTCACCCGCCTCAGCCGCGTTCCCACTCCCGCCGCGATCAACGGAAACTTGAGTCCCGCGGCGATTTTCGACCCCGCTACACAGGACGCCGCCGGACAGCGCACGGCCTTTCCGGGCAACACCATCCCCGCCTCCCGCTTCGATCCCGTCGCGGTCCGTATGATCCGCCTGTATCCGGCGCCGAACCGCGCCGGTGTGCAGAACTTCGTATTCAACACGCCGCGCAACCTCGACGATCATCAAATCGACACGCGGTTCGACTGGCGGGTCACGGACGCCGATTCTCTGTTCGTCCGCTACTCCTCCGCCGACTACTACCGGCTGGAGCCCGGCACTCTTCCGCTCCCCGCCAGCGGCGGCGACACCGCCGTTCGCACCTCGCGCGCGCACACCGGACTTGTTAATTGGACCCGGGTCCTCACGCCTCGCATGGTCAACGAATTTCGCGTTTCGTATTCGCGTCTGGTCGGCGGCATCGACACGCCAACCAGGACGCAGCTCTGGAAGGAGTTCGGCTTTCGCGGTTCGTTCGACAGGCCGGACATCAACGGCCTCCCCACATTCTCCCCGGCCGCCTACGCCACCGTCGGCGATCGCAGCTTCGCACCGGACCCCCGGAAAAACGACATCCGCCAAATCGTCGAAGCCTTGAACTACAACGCCGGCCGCCACGCAATCCGCTTCGGCGGCAATATCCGGCAATTCGTGCAGTACACCGGCATCACGAACCAGGCCCGCGGCGTCTACAACTTCAACGGCCAGTTCACGTCGGCTCGCGCCGGCACCGGTGTCGGTGACGCCCTGGCCGACGCTTTTCTGGGCCTCACCAATACAACCCGCCTGTCCACTCCGCTTGATACGCGCCAACCTTCCATCGCCTATGAAGCGTATCTGCAGGACAATTTCAAGGTGAACGCCAAACTTACACTCAACCTTGGCGTCCGCTACGAGTATCAACAGCCCTACACCGAGCAGAACAACCGCGCCCAAAACTTCGGCGTCGATCCGGCAAGTCCCGATTTCGGGAAGTTCATCCCGGTGCGCGGCTCCAGCTTGTTCGAACGAGCCTTCCAGCGGCCGGACCGCAACAACTTTTCGCCTCGCGTCGGCTTCGCCTGGCAAGCCACCGCGAAGACCGTGCTGCGGGGCGGTTACGGTGTGTTCTATGACGCAGTCTCTCAGCTCCCCTACGGTTCACGCCCCATCCAGAATCCGCCGTTCTACTTGCAGGTCGATATCCCTACTGCCAACAGTGCGTCCACGTCCAACGTCCGCGTGCGCGATGGCTTCGCGCCCGACGCATTGAATCCTCGCGTTTTGACGGGCCGCTCGATCGCCGCCGTGTGGCCCTACACGTTTCCCGAAGGCCTCACGCATCAGTGGAACATGAACGTGCAGCGGACGATCTTCACCGCCACCACGGTTTCGGCGGCCTACGTCGGCACAAACACGGTTCACCGCCGCTTGGGAGCGGTGTCGATCAACCAACCGAGACCCGGCCCAGGCGCGCTCAACCCGCGCCGCATGTTCCCTGACTACTCGGATATCTCCATGGATATCCCGATAGGAACGAACAACTACCAGGGCCTCGAGCTAAAGTTTCAACGGCGCTTCTCGCGCGGCTTCTCCATCTTAAGTGGCTACACATGGAGCAAAACGATGGCCGGCGACATCTCCCAGGACAACACCGTGTGGGCGCCGGAAAAGGCCCGGTCTCCCGAAGACCTGCGCCATCGTTTCTTCACCGCCTCGGTCTGGGACCTGCCGTTCGGAAAAGGCCGTCGTCTCCTGACCCAAGGCCCGCTGGCGCACGTTGTCGCGGGTTGGCAGCTTTCGCCCATCGTTACCCTGCAGTCCGGCCTGCCGTTTACTCCGAGCGTAGTCGGCAACCCCGCCAACACAACCGGGGGCATTCGTCCGGACCGGC
>VFZQ01000415.1 GCA_016871135.1 Acidobacteriota bacterium
CATCCCCACCCAGATCGGCAGGATGGTGCCCCCGTTGACGTCCTTCAGGATCACGATGGGCGACTGCGTCACCGGATCCATCATCAGGCCGCGAATTTTCATTTCTACTTCCATGGCCTGCTCCTCTTTTCCATTACAGCATCAATTGACCGCAACCGCTTCTCCAACCAGCGACGCTACGCCGGAGCGCGTCACCAGCACATCCAAGTATGAACCCTCCAGCGCCGCCCCGGGGCCGCGTGTGTGGGTGAAATTCACGGTCTTATGCTGCGTTGTTTTGCCGACCCACTGGCCGGTCGCCGAGTTGAAGTGTTCGACGTGCACGTTTTCCGTTTCGCCGACGTAGTTCGCGTTGTTGCGAATCATGATCGTGCGCTGGTGCTCGAGCAACTGCAACAGGCGGCGGCCCTTTTCTTCCTCGGGTACATGATCGTCGAGCGCCAGCGCCGGGGTGTTCGGCCGCTGGGAGTACTTGAAGCTGAACAACCCGTCGTACTCGACGGCGTCGAGCAGCGACACCGTGTCCTGAAACTCGGCTTCGGATTCACCCGGAAAACCGACGATGATGTCGGTGGTGATGGTGATCTTTCGCCGAGCGTTCTTCATCCACTCGATGCGCCGCATGTACTGGTCGCGCGTATACTGCCGCTGCATCGCCTCCAAGACGCGCGTCGAACCGCTCTGCACCGGGAGGTGCACGTGGTTGCACAGCGACGGTGTTTCGTCGATCGCGTCGATGATGTCTTTCGTGAAATCGCGCGGATGCGATGTCGTGAACCGAACCCTTCGAATTCCGTCGACCTCGCCGACCGCGCGCAGCAACTGCGCGAAGCGCCAACCGCGCGCCGATGGGTCGAGGTAGCTGTTTACATTCTGGCCCAGCAGTACGATCTCGGTGTAGCCGGCGGCGGCGAGTTGTTTCGTTTCGTCGAGAACGCTCTGCGAGGTGCGGCTGCGCTCGGGGCCACGGGTGTAGGGCACCACGCAGTAAGCACAGTTCTTGTCGCAGCCTTCGATGATCGTCAGGAAGGCGCGGTACGGATTATCGCGGCGCGTCAGCGGCGTATCGAACGTTTCGTCGGTGTCGAGACTCAGGCCCGTGACACGCCGGCCGCCCTGTTCGATCTGCACGAGCAACTCCGGCAGCTTCGTATACGACGCCGAACCGACAACGAGACTGACATGGGGCGCGCGGTCGAAAATCTTCTCGCCCTCTTGCTGGGCCACGCAGCCGAGCACACCGATCACCTGCTTGCCGTTGTTCTTCTTGTGATGCTGCAAGCGATTGAAGACCTTCTGCTCGGCCTTGTCGCGAATCGAACAGGTATTGTAGAGCACCAGAGACGCGTCGTCGGCGGTATCGACCTGCCGATAGCCGCGCTCCATGAGCGTGCCTATGACTTTCTCCGAATCGTGGACGTTCATCTGACAGCCGAACGTCTCAAGGTAGAAGGACTTCATTCCTTCCATTATAGAAAGCTTTGGCTCTACGCACTTCCGCGCATGGCTACGTATTTGCTGGCGATCTCTATCAACTCCGTGGTGTGCACGGGTTTCGACAGAAAATCGTTCATGCCCGCGTCGGCGCAGGAGTTGCGAACCTCCGACGAAGTGTTCGCCGTGCACGCGACGATCGGGACGAACCGGCCGCCGGGCAGATTACGAATTCGCCGCGTGGTCTCGATCCCGTCCATTCCCGGCATTTGCACATCCATCAGGACCAGGTCGAACGTGTCAGTGGCAATGGATTCGATGGCGTCCGAACCGGCCGGCGCGACGCGTACGCGATAGCCCTTCCGTTCGAGTACCGTCGTCATGAATCGTTGCGCGACTTCGTTGTCCTCGACCAGCAAAACGTTCGGCCTCTGAGCGGGGCCGACGATTCCCTCACTCGGGCCATGTTCGCCGGCGTCTTCCTGGGTGCGCAAGGGCAACGTCACCGTCAGCAGAGTCCCCGATCCAGAGATCGATTCCGCTTCCAGGCGTCCACCCATAGCCCGCACCAGTTGGAACGCAAGCGGCAGGCCGAGTTCAAGTCCCGCATGATTGTAGCCGCCCATTTCCGGCGGCTCGAAGAGTCTGTTCAGGTACTCCGGACGAACGTCCGGCCCGTTATCGCCGACACTGACGGTCAGGATCAACTTCTGATCTTCGTCGCTGGCGAAAGTCGACACCGCCACCATGATCTCGTCCTGCAAACACGTTTTGATCGCGTGCGACAACAGAATGCAAATCACTTGGCGCAACCGGATGGCATCGCCGATGACGATCTCGTTACCGGCGCCCTCGCCCGACGGCTCAATCAACAACTGCAGAAACAGCCCGCGCGCTTCGGCCCGCGCTTGCATACTCGCCACCGACGTGCGCACAAGTTCTTGCAGCCGGAAGGCGGACTCGGACAGTTGCAGGTTTCCGCCCGTCACGGCGGCGTATTCGAGAGCGTTGCTCAGGGATTCCAGTAACGACTCGGCGCAAAGGCGCGTCGACCGCACGTAATCCCGCTGCTCGGTGGTCAGGCTCGATTCCAGCAACAGGTCCTGCATGCCGAGAATTCCGGTGAGTGGCGTCCGGATTTCGTGATTCAGTCCGGACAGCATCAGCGCATGCGTGCGGCGCAGGTCGTCGAGCGTGGCGAATGGGCTCCGCGGTTCGGGCGCTTCTGGCGGCGAGATTGGGGATGGCGCTGTGGCGGTCTCGGGCATTTGCTTCCTAACTATCGGTTGCGGCTGCCGTGCGCTTTAGCCTGTGACAGATGCCGACGAGGCCGGCAATCGATTTCCAGACACACTACGGGTGTGTGGACCGCTTTCTTGTGCCGACCGGACGCTTGAAACCCGCGTTTTGTCACAGCCGGAGGGTGGGATTGACGTCGATGGCGGGGGATTGCGGGACGGCCGGCAAATCCCAGCGGTTCGCCGGGTTGTTTTGGCTACCTATTTCCAGTATTTGATCCTTCATTTCGACGTATTCCTGGGACTCTTCCTGCGACACGGTAAAAGCTCGTAAGTCCTTGAGTTGCTTGAGGACTCGAGCGGCGTTGTAGGTGCAGCGGGCGGCCTGTTTCTCCAGAGTCTGGACGTGTTGGGTCTCGGTGGCGGTTCGGAGGAAGGCCTGTTGCCACGACATCGGCTCCTTGCTGTGCGAACGGAAGCCGGCGGAGCGGTTGATGGCTTCGTCGTTGGCGGCGGCGAGGAAGCGGTCGGCGCGCCAGGTCCAGTCGCCGTATTGGCAAACGAGATTAAATTCCAACATGTTGCGCGGATTGAACTGATCGACGGCGGCTTGCCAGACGGAAGCGTAGTGCTCTTGATCCTCGAAGGGGAGTGTGGAGACACGCGCGGCGTAGGCGCCGTGGGTGATGTTGGCTTTGGCGCACTTGGCCTTGCCTTCTTCGGTTTTCGGGCCTTTCGATTTGGCACCGTTGACGCGGGCTTGCTCGGAACGTGACAGTTTCATTGGAACTCCTTGTGAAGATGGAAAAGGCCCTGCCGGCTCGATTGCCGAAGGGCCTTTTCCTATTTCAATAGTAGCATGGCGTTTCCAAGCTTTTTACGATGCTAGTTTTGCAAGTTGTTGTAATTAAATGAAATATAAATTTTGAATTCTTGTGAACGGGATTTCGCGGAGGGGCGGTTTTGGGGGTGACGACTGGAGGGTGTTGATTTGGCGTGGGTTACGGGCGGGGCGGGGCGTTTGACTGGGCGGGTGTTAGCGCGCGAGTTCGGCCATCATGCCGTCGAGCGACAGTCGCTGCTGTGCCGGGCCCCAGCCGAAGTTGTCTGTCATGAACTTCATGATCTCGTCCTTCGACTTGCCGGCCTTCACCTGCGCGGTTGCGGCGGCGTGCATCCTGGCGACGTTGTCGCGGTACTGCTTCAGGTCCGACTTCTTCTGCACCGCGCCATGGCCGGGGATCACGGTGTCGAAGTCGTACGCCAAAATCGCATCGAGCGTCTTGGTGAATTCGGCCACGCTGCCGCCGTTGGAGTAATCGATCAACGGCGTCGCGTTGGCCATGAGGTCGCCTGTGTGGATCGTGCGCCGCGCGGGGAAGAAGATAACGGCGTCGCCGTTGGTGTGGCCGCGGCCGACGTGACGCGCGATCACTTCCTTGCCGCCCAGGGTTACCTGTGCTTCGTCGGCGAAGGCGATGCGGGTAATGCCAGGCATATTGCCGCGCACCATGTTCGCGCGCGCGTTCTTGTGGAGCAGAATCTCCACGCCCATGCCCAGCATCTTGGCGTTGCCGCCGGAGTGATCGCCGTGGTGATGCGTGTTGATCAGGTACTTCACCGGCTTGTCGGTGACCTTCTTGATGTTGGCCACGATCTCCTCGTGATTGCGTTCGAACTTGTCGTCGATAACGATCGCGCCTTCATCGGTGACATACACGGCGACGTTGCCGCCGCTGCCTTCGATGCTGAACAGGTCGTCGGCGACTTTGACTAATGCCAACGGCGGCGGCGGTTGCAGGCCATTGCCTGTTTGCGTGAACGCGGTCCAGACCGCGCCGAGCAGCAATGCGCCGAAGACAACTCGAAGGGCGAGCGTGATGTTCATAGTTTCTCCATGGTAAGTCTTGTTCGACTCGCGTGGAAGGGCATTCCGATCGATTCGTACATCGCCAGAGCCTCGGTAAGCAGGTCACGCGCTTTTGTGGCGTCGCCGGGCGCGTTCCTATCGAGCAGCATGCGCGCATACCACTCCCGCGCCATCGGCTGCGCCGTTCGGTACGGCGCGGTGTCCATCTGGTGAATCGCCGTAAGGTGGTGTTCTTCGGCGGCGGGCCAATCGCCCGCGCAGGCGGCGGCGATGCCGGCGACGGTTCGGAACGCGTAAGGTGGATAGATCCAAGCACCAGTGCGGACAAGTTCTTCCGTAAGAGGCCGCAATTCGGCGGCTTCGTCACGCCGGCCAAGCGACGCCAGCCCAATAACCGACGCCGCCAGCGCAATCCAGGCGCCGTTGGGATTCAGTTCCCCGGCCCTCGGCAGTTTCCAACGGCGTTGCGTCCATGCGCCCAACGCACGTTCATCTCCGGCTTCCGCCCAAAGCGCGAACAGATTGGCCTCTGCGATGCCTGACATATGAGAGAGCGGCTCCTCCCGATGGCAGTACCATCGCTCGGCCTCGCGGAAATCCCCACGCAGATAGGCATTGATAGACTTCAGTTGTTCCGCCAAGAAAGTCCAGCCCAATCCATGTTGCTCCCCGAAGTTCCTCGCCGCTTCGGCGTCTCGTTGCGCCTGCCGGAGGTCGCCTTGTGCGGTGGCCAGGACTATCAGGAAACACTTGCATATCAGTAACACATCGTGATGCCCGATCTTCTCGGCTAGCCGCACGATTTCGGAGAGATCCTGGGCGGTCTGCGTAGGGCGTCCGCAGTAGGCGTGCATTATTGAGTCCCGCATAATATAGCGTCACTCCGGCCAAAGAGAAGCCTGTTTCCAGAACGAAGGAATAAGGCGC
>VFZQ01000416.1 GCA_016871135.1 Acidobacteriota bacterium
AGGCGAAATAGACTTCAGCCGCGCGTCGCATTTACGTCAGCGGCACTTCTTGATAGTCGAGCGCCCACTCTCGCATAAACCGCACGCGCTCCGGTTCGACGGCGTAGAGTTGAAACTCCGGATTGTTGATCGAGCCGAGATAGGCGCGCAGCAGCGGGTTCTCGGACCAGATCGACTCACGAGTTTCACGATCGGTCACCGGAATCGCAAGCCCCGTGATGCGCAATTGATCGTGGTCGTCGGTCATGTAGCAAAGCTCCACGCGCGGGTTCGCCTCGAGCTCCGCCGTCTTGCCCGACGATCGCATGGATGCAACAGAAATCGTGAAGTCGCGCGTCCGCACCGGCGAGACCGGCCGCACGCGCGGCTGATCACCCGATATCGTCGCCATCATCGGAAACTTGGCTTTGCGGATAGTTGCGAGCGCAACCGCGCGCAACTCATCGGCCGGCACCGGAACGGGGAGCTTCATTTGATTTAGGATACGCGAGAGTTCACGCGGGCCGGGTTACGGTTCAAAGACATTGCTCATTTCGGATAGGCGCCGAGATCCTGAAGACGCGAGCGGTCACGCACGCGGCGAGACGAATTCAGTTGGAGAATTCGGACCGTCACTTCGCCGGTTGGCGTCAGCGCCTCGATGCGTGCTCCAACAATCCGGAAGTGATCGTTCCAGTCGTCGCGGCGAGGATTGTAGAACGAGAAGAACTCCCCATCGATGTCGACCGACCCGAGATCGCTGCCTTTGAATCGATTGCACTCAAGGCACGAGTAGGCCAGGTTGTCTTTCGTCGCCTTTCCGCTGTGCTTGACGCTTCGAACGTGATCCACTTCGTGAGCGGTTCCGACATCGTCGCGATGAACGAGGCAGTATTCGCAACGGCCATCCGCGCGGTCCTCAACGAGGCGGCGCAGTGTCAAACTAATCTTCACCCAGCCTTTGCTAGCGCCTGCCGCGCGTTGAGTTTTGCCGCGCGGCACTCGTATTCAAGTTCGAGGAATCGGTCCAATTCGGCGAGTTCCGCTTCAGTAATCGTTCCAGCATTATTCTTGTACAGAAGGCCCGCAACATACTTCTGCGATTTCGGTGAAAGATGAAACGCCGCGATTTCATCTGGGGCCAACTCACTGGCCAAGAAGTTCTTGAATTCCGCAATCACCGATTCTGCGTTTGCCATCGCGAAGTCTCCACTCCGATTCTAACGCTATCCTAACCCCATGCGTCTCGCGCTGCTCGCAGCCGCTCTGTTAGCCCTCATCCTCATCCCATTCCTCCTCTGGGAAGACGCCCTGACGGCCTTCGCAACCGCCCTCATAACCGGCCACAAAACCGCGTGGTGGATCGCCCCCGCCATCGCCGCTCTACTCGCCGCCGACATCGTTCTGCCCATTCCATCCAGCCTTCTCGCCACCGCGTCCGGAGCGCTGCTCGGCTTCGCCGCCGGTGCCCTTGCCAACTTCACCGGCCTCACGCTCGGTTGCCTCGGCGGTTACTACGCGGGTCGCCCCGCGGGCGCAAAACTCCTCAAGGAAAATGAGAAACAACGCCTCGAAACACTCTGGCAAAAATACGGCGACTGGACCATCGTCCTCACACGCGCCGTGCCAGTGCTCGCCGAAGCCGCCGCCGTATTCGCGGGAGCATCGCGAATGGAGACGAAACGCTTCTTCAAGTTCACCGCGCTCGCCAACGCCGGCGTGGCGATTCTCTACGCCGCCATTGGCGCGTTCGCGATGTCGGCGAATTCGTTCCTCGCCGCCTTTATTGGGTCGTTACTCTTACCGGCCATCGCCATGGGTATCATGAGGAAGCGATGACAAAAGTGATGATGGTGTCGAGCGAAGCCGCCCCCTTCGCAAAATCCGGCGGCCTCGCCGATGTGCTCGGAGCTCTCCCCGCAGCTCTCTCTCGCCACGGCATCGAAGCCTCCGTCGTGCTCCCCAAATACCGCGGTCTGCACCCCGAAGGCATCGAGCGCATCTGGGATGATCTCTCCGTCTGGATCAACAACTTCGAACATCACACGTCGATCTGGAAGCTTGACAAGGACGGCGTGGCCTTCTACTTCGTCGAAGCCTCCTGGTTCTTCGATCGCGAAGGCATCTATTCCTCTTACGGTTCCGATTATGGCGACAATCACCTCCGCTTCGCCGTCTTCTCGCTCGCCGCTCTCGGCATCGCGCGCCACATCGTCAAGCCCGACATCATCCACTCTCACGACTGGCAGGCCGCGCTTGTTCCGCTCTATGCCAAGAGTTGGTTTGGCGCCGATCCCGCCCTCGCCCACGTCAAGCACGTCTTCACCATTCACAACCTCGGCTATCAGGGCCGCTTCGGCGCCGAAGCCCGCCACGAACTCGGCATCTCCGACTATCTCTTCACGCCCGTCGGCGTCGAGTATCACGGCGATCTCAACCTCATGAAAGGCGGCATCGTCGCCGCCGATTTCGTCACCACCGTCAGCCCCACCTACGCCCACGAAATTCAGACTCCCGAACACGGCTTCGGCCTTGACGGCCTTCTGCGCCAACGGAGCAGTCATCTCGCCGGCATTCTCAATGGCGTCGACTACGCCGACTGGAACCCCGCCACCGATCGCCACCTCCCCGCCAACTACACCCCCGAAGATCTGGCCGGCAAGGCGATCTGCCGCAAGGCGCTGCTGGAAGCGTTCGGTCTCGACGACTCCGTTTGGCAGCGCCCCATCATCGGCATCGTCTCCCGCTTCGCGGAGCAAAAAGGCTTCGATTTGTTGCATCCCATCGGCGACGAACTCGCCGCCTCCGGTGCGACGCTGCTGGCCCTCGGCTCCGGCGAGCCGCATCAAGAGTGGATCTTCCACGACCTCGCCACGCGCCACCACGATAACTTCCGCGTCTGGCACGGTTATAACAACCCGCTCGCGCACTTGATCGAAGCGGGCTCCGACATGTTCCTCATGCCCAGCCGCTACGAGCCATGCGGCCTCAATCAGATCTACTCGCTTAAGTACGGCACCCCGCCCATCGTGCGTGCCACCGGCGGGCTCGATGATACCATTGAGGAAACGACCGGATTCAAGTTC
Source organism: Acidobacteriota bacterium (assembly GCA_016871135.1). Classification (GTDB taxonomy): domain Bacteria; phylum Acidobacteriota; class Terriglobia; order Bryobacterales; family Bryobacteraceae. Next base: position 3,066 of record VFZQ01000416.1, read on the forward strand.
GGCGAGTACTCGCCCCAAGCGCTGCTAGCTACAATTCGATGGGCGCTGGAGTGTTGGAAAGACCGTGACGCCTGGATCCGCCGCATGCAGTTGGGAATGGCTAAAGATTTCTCGTGGGATCGCTCCGCCGCCACCTACGGCGCGCTCTACGAACACGTTCTCCGAGGTTGAATCTTTCCCGCGCCCGCCGCATCTATATAGCTGGAGCAAATCAAAAACATGGCTGGACAAAACACACTCACTTTCACCGACGGCGCCTGGGACACCGAAGTCCTGCAGTCCGACAAACCGGTTGTCGTCGACTTCTGGGCCGAGTGGTGCGGCCCTTGCCGCATGATGTCGCCGACCATCGATGCACTCGCCGACGACTACAACGGCCGCGTCAAGATCGGCAAGCTCAACGTCGACGAGAACGGCGGCGCTGCAATGCGCTACGGCGTCCGCGGCATTCCGACAATCCTCGTCTTTAAGGGCGGACAAGTCGTCGCCACCAAAGTCGGCGCGACCTCGAAGGCCGATTTGCAAGGCCTGATCGACCCGCATCTCTAACCAGTTCCTCCGAACGGCCCGCAAGCCGTGCTTGATGAACCGGGAGGCGCCGCAAGCGCCTCCCGGTTTTGTTTTGGCATCATGAAAGATCATGAAAATTGCAGTGCTCGGCGCGGGCAACATGGGGTCGGCGCTGATTGGTGGAATCCTCAAGGCGGGCGTGGCCCATCCCGCCGACATGCGCGCCACCGCGCGTAGCTCCGAACGTGCCGCCGATGTCGCCGCGCGTTTCCCGATCGTCGCCACCGCGGGCGACAACGCGGAGGCATCGAAGGCAGCCGATATCATCATCCTCGCCGTTAAGCCCGGGACTGTCCCCAAAGTTGTTCGCGAAATTCGCGACGTCTTGCACGACGGCCAGATCCTGATCTCGCTCGCCGCCGCGCTGCCCATCCAGGTTGTCGAGGATGCCGCCGCCTGCCGCATGCCCGTCTTCCGCGTGATGCCGAACATTCCCGTCGTCATTGAGGAAGGCGCCATCGGAATCTGCAATAACGCCGCCGCCACGGCCGCTCACCGCGACATCGTGCGCAGCATCTTCGAGGCCACCGGCGTAGTCGCCTTCGTCGACGAGGAGCAGATGGACGCCGTCACCGCGCTCTCCGGCTCCGGCCCGGCCTACATCTACATGGTGATCGAAGCGATGATGGCCGCCGGTATGAAGATGGGCCTCTCTCGCGAAGTGTCGCTGCGTCTTTCCGAACAAACGGTCCTCGGCGCCGCCAAACACGCCAAGGAATCGAAGCTGCATCCGGCGATTCTGCGCGACCAGGTAATCACGCCCGGCGGCACAACGATCGCGGCGATCCACGAGCTCGAACGCCACGGCCTGCGGTCGATGCTGATCTCGGCCATCGAAGCCGCCACGATTCACGCCAAACGCCGGACAGACATTCTCCTCGAAGAGATCAAACACCACGAATCATGAGCACGCACATCCTTTCCATTCACGCCCATCCCGACGACGCCGAGATCCTCGCCGGGGGGACGTTGGCCATGCTCGCGTCGAAGGGCCATCACATCACGATCGTGACGATGACCCCCGGCGACTGCGGCTCGGCCGAGCACAACGCCGAAGAGATCGCCGCCATCCGCCGCAAGGAAGCCGCCGATGCCGCCGCGATCATCGGAGCAAGCTACATCTGCGCCGAATTCCGCGATCTGGCCATATTCAGCGATGATCCCTCGCGCCGCCGTGTGGTCGAACTCATCCGCAGCGTCCGCCCCGACATCGTTCTGACGTCGGCGCCAACGGACTACCACTGCGATCACGAAGCGACTTCGGCACTGGTGCGCGATGCATGCTTCGCGGTATCGGCGCCCAACTATGCGACCGGCCCAGCGAAGCCTCTCGACAAGATCCCGCATCTCTACTACATGGATTCGGTCGAAGGCACCGACCGCGACGGCAAGCCCGTGCAACCGGGTTTCGGCGTCAACATCGACGGTTACCTCGACACCAAACGCGACATGCTCGCCGCCCACGCCAGCCAGCGCAACTGGCTCCTCCGCCAGCACGGCATGGATGACTATTTGCGAACGATGGAAGACTGGACCCGCTCCCGAGGCGCGACCTACAACGTGCCGCTCGCCGAAGGCTTCCGGCAGTACACCTACCACCCCTACCCAACAACGCCACTGTTGCAAGACCTCGTCGGCGCGGCGTTGCTGCGGTAGCGTCCCTCAACGCGGGAACTCCCTCGGCACGCCCTCCCCGCGCCATCCTTCTCCGCTCAACGCCCGCAGATCGCCGCCGCCTTCGAGCGCGATGCGCGCTGGCAGCTTTCGCGGAACCTGCGCACATTCCCCAGCGTTGCCGGCGGCCCCCCCGCCCACCGGC
>VFZQ01000417.1 GCA_016871135.1 Acidobacteriota bacterium
CGATCGTCCCTTCGGTGCCGTTGATTTCGAGACTGCGCAGATCGCCCGCGCCGGCCTTTTTCGCCGACTGCGTGATGACGGCGAGCGCTTTGTCGTACTCGAAAACGGCGACGTTGTTGTCGGCGAGTTTGTCCTTCACGCTGGTATCGTGTCGCAGCCAACTCTTGACGGTCTTCGGGCGGCCAAGGATCTCGATCACGCGATCGATGACATGGCCGGAGAGTTCAAACAGCCCGCCGCCTTTGTATTTGGCTTCGACATCGCGCTGGCCCTGATCGCGGTCGGCGGACATGTCGGCCTTGACCATGAACACCTCGCCGAGCCAGCCCTGTTTGGCGGCGGCGATGGCATCGACGACGGCTTTGTGCCAGCGCCAGAGATAGCCGGTTTGAATGATAAGACCCTTCTTGCGCGCGTCTTCGACGAGTGCTTTGAACGGCGCCCACTCGTTGCCGGGAGGCTTTTCGAGATGCAGATGTTTGCCCCCCACGATCACCTTCTTCCCGAGCGGAATCGCTTCCCATGCCGCGCATTCGACAACGACGAGCTGGATCGACGGGTCTTTCAAAAGCTCGGCTTCAGTCATCCATTTGGCGCCGGTGAGGCGCGGGTCTTTCCGCCCGGCGGCGTTGCGAGCGGGATCGTCGTCGGCGATGCCGGCGATTTCGTAGTCGGAGTTGTCGAGCGCGGCTTTGTACTTGCCCGAGAAGTGGCTGTGGCCGATGCCGAGGAATGCGACTTTTACTTTGCCGGGCGCGGCGAGCGCGGCGCCTGCGGCTGCTGTCGAGAGGAAGAGGCGGCGGTGCATTTGGTGCTTCGATTCTATCGCGCGGGAACTCTTCGAGGGGCAGCGGGTCCGGACTGACCGATGCCGGCGTTGTTTCGGCGAGAATGATCTACTTCTTCAAATACGGCGCGACGTTCAGTTCGATCTGTCTCATTTCGCGTTCTGTCAGCGGGAGCCTTCTGAAGTCCAGCAAAGCCTTCGACGGCGGGCTGTCGGAGGCATAGACCAGCCGCTTCATGCCGATCCTGCGCAGGAGTCGAACGAGCGCGTCAGCCTTCGATTCCCATCGGGCTATCGACACATCGAAATAGACGCGCTTTATCCGTCTGTCGCGCGCCGCCAGCGCGTCGGCGAACACGGTGAGAGCCGCCTCGACACCCGCGTCGTCGAACGCGCCCGCGCTCGCCAAGTGGGCGATTTGAACGGTCGTGTCTTTAGCGAGCGGTAGGAGCTGATCGAGAAACACGCCCGCCTGCCGAGCACCCCAGGGACGGCGTCTGTCGTAGTTCGACCGAATGTGCGCAACGATACCGGTTCGCTTCCGTGAAGACTTGGCGTAACTGGGCGACGTGGGCGGGGTTGTCCATGTCCACATCCGAAATCCCGAAGTGAAGTTTGAGGCCCCGGCGCAACCGCGGGTCCTTGGCGCAACGGGCGATCTCGCGCACGGCGTAGTCTTTCAACGGATTGACGCCGCAGAAGGCCGTGAGCCGTTTTGGGAATTGCGCGGCTTGTTCCGCCGTCCAATCGTTCTCGGCCTTCACGCGTTCGTATTCGTTGGCGACCGGTGGGCGATTGGGATTGCCTAACTGATAGGCGATTGAAAGTAGTACCGCACGTTCGATTTTCGCTTCATCCAACTGCTTGACAAGTTCCGCGGCGGATTGCGCGTATCCCTCCGGCGGCGCCAGCGCCGAGCGCAAAAGGTGCTGATGGTGATCGACACGCGGTTGGGCTGCCAGAGTCACGCACGCAAAGAAAGCCAGGCGCATTTGAAACGTCGAATAGCAAGGCGACGGTAGACTGCCGTCGCGACTGGAGTTTACGCTCCCCGATGCGCCCGCAAAAACGACCGAATCTGCCGCACCGCCAGCGGAATCCGCTCCTTCGGCTCCTTCCACGGAAACATACTGACCTCCGCCTTCGGCGCGAGCATCGCCGCTTCCATCGCCACTGCGTAAGGATGTGCCGGAATGTCGTCCGGCAATATCAGCACTGGCGTTTGGCAGGAGCGGACGAAATCGCGCGAGACGGTGAAAACGAAATCGGCGTTCGTCCGGTACATCTTCGCGAGGAACTTTTCCACAGCCCCTGTGGAAATCTCCGGGCGGCGTTTGATGAGATCCGGGCCCCAGCCTTTGCGGTTGTTGTCGTAGAACAAATCGCGCATATCGGGGCGTGATCCGCTCGGTTGCGCGAGCACCGCGGCGACGACACGGTTCGGCGCGCGGCGCAGCAGATTCCAGATGAACGGCCCGCCGATGCAAAAGCCGAGCACCATGAATTTGTCGATGCCCAAGTGATCCATCAGGCCGAGGTGATCGTCGGTGTAGGAATCCCAAGGGCGATCGACTTCGAGAGGGCCGGTCGATTGGCCGGGATTGGCGTTGCGGAGATCGGCGGCGATGCAGCGATATTCGTTTTTGAACTCCTCGACTGGGTTGAAGGGACTCGCGTTTTTCAAGCCCGCGATGGTCGAGTTCAATCCGCCACCGGCGATGAGCATGAGCGGAAAACCGGCGCCGTGTTCTTCGTAGCGAATGCGCACCGGCCCGCGTTCGTAGAATCGGCCGGACTGCTGCGCGAGAAGACTGGCCGCGGCGCCGGTGGCGAGGAGATTACGTCGAGTGTGGCCCATCTATGCCTTTTTCTTCTTTTTCTTCCCCTGACCGGCGGCCGCGCGTGGTTGCCAAAGCGGTGCGATGTTTTTCTTGTTCCACTCCTCCCACGCCGCCGACATCGCGCGCATCCGGTCCTTCTCCTGCGCGGAGAGATCGTTCTTCTCGCCGATGTCTTTGGCGAGGTTGAACAACATCGGCGCTTCGCCCATCGATACCAGTTTCCAGTCGCCTTCGCGCATCGCATATTGCCTTCCGAAGCGCCAGAACAGCCGCGCGTGCGGCGCCGCTTTCGTCTTGCCTTGCATATGTGGCAGCAGATTGACGCCGTCGAGTTTCCACGATGCATCCGGCGTGCCACCCGCGGCTGCGATCGCGGTCGGCAAGATATCCAACGCGATGATGGGATGGTTGAACACCTTGCCTTTCGGAATCTGGCCGGGCCATTGCACGATAAACGGCACCCGCAACCCGCCTTCCCATACTTGCGCTTTGTATCCGCGCAGCGGGCCATTGCGCGACGTGTTGGCGAGTGTTGGACCGCCGTTGTCGGTGAAGAATACAACAAGCGTTTTGTTCGTCAACTTGTGTTTGTCGAGCGTCGTGAGCACCGCACCGACGCCGTCGTCGAGCGCCGCCGTCATCCCGGCGTACAGGCGCCGCTGCGGATCGGTAATCTTGGGGAACCGCGCGGTGTACTTGTCGAGCGCGTGCATTGGCGTGTGCACGGCGTTATAGGGCAGATAGATGAAGAACGGGTTGTCCTTGTTGCGCTCAATGAACGACACGGCCTCGCGCGTGAACTCGTCGGTGGTGTAGTCGACCTTGTCGACTTTCGTATCGCCGCGATAGATCGGATTGGCCGAATCGGCGTTGGCGTCAGTATAGCTGTGCGCGCCGCCGAGGAATCCGTAGAACTCATCGAAGCCGCGGCGCATCGGGCGATACGGTTCGCGATAGCCCAGATGCCACTTGCCGAACATCCCCGTGCGATAGCCCAGCGCTTTGAAGCGCGCGGGCATCGCGGTTTCGGCGAGCGGAAGCCCGAAGTTTTCGACTGCCTGCTCGGCCGGGCCGGGATTGAACTCGTGGCCGAAGTGCGTCTGATAGCGGCCCGTCATCAGGCCGGCGCGTGTCGGCGAGCAGTACGGGCATGAGACGTGGGCGTCGGTGAAGCGTGTGCCGTTCTCGGCAATCGAATCGATGTTCGGCGTTGGGAGGTCGCTGCCGTAACAGCCGATGTCGCCCCAGCCGAGGTCGTCGGCGAGTATGACGATCACGTTCGGTTTGTTGTCAGCCGCTCGCACCAGCGGCGCGGCGGCGAGTGCGGATAAGAACTGTCTGCGATTCATGACGCTTTTCCTCTCGACTTCGTGATTGCGGCCAAACGGCTCTTCAACTCCGCGCGCGTCTTTGCGTGCGCGGCGCTGTTGCCAAGGTTTTTGAGTTCTTTGGGATCGGCTTGATAATCGTACAACTCCACGCCTTCAGCGCCGCCGTCCCACTCGGTGTAACGAAAGCGCTCGGTGCGGATACTATAACCCATCAAGGACTTTTTTGCGTTGTTGCGATTGCGAGCGACCTGGCTAATCGCGGGGCGATCCCACTTCGCGTTCGGATTCTCCAGGAGCGGCCGCAGGCTCTTTCCATGCAGGTTCGACGGCACTTCAGAAAGTCCGCAGAGATCGGCGAGCGTTGGATAGAAGTCGAGCATCTCGACCGTGCGCGGCGACGCCTTTCCTTTCGCTTTCACGCCCGGGCCCGCGAAGATCAACGGTATACGCGTAGCGGCTTCGAAGACTGTTTGCTTCATCCACTGGCCGTGCTCGCCGGTGCCGTAACCGTGATCGGACCAGAAAACGATGACGGTGTTGTCGGCGATGCCGAGGCGGTCGACGGCGTCGAGCAGCCGGCCGACGTTGGCGTCGACGAACGAGATCGACGCGTAATAAGCCTGCAACGCCTCCTGTTGCGTTTTGTACGACATGTTCCAGTTCGGCGGCGTTGTAAAGTAAGCCCACGGCGGTGCGATGCTGTTCTCACCTTCGACGAGTTCGATCGGCTTCATCTTCTCGGCGGGGTACATGTCGAAGTATTTCTTGGGCGCGATGTAGGGGCAATGCGGCCGGTAGAAGCCCGCGCCGAGGAAGAACGGCTTGTCCTTGCTTTGCTCCATCATTTTGATGATCTCGGTGGCCACCATGCCGTCTGTGTGTTTTTCATCGGGTTCTGGCGACGCGTAATAACAGATCGACGAACCGATTCCCGTGCGTTCCGGCGTCCCGAATTTCAGCTTCGGCTCTTCGTCTTTATCCACGCCCTTCGGATTGACGCGGTGCTGCCAGGTTGGCGCGTCGTCGAGGCCGTCGGTGCCGATCTGGCCCGGATTGCCGTAGTGATAAATCTTGCCGACGCGCGCGACGTAGTAGCCGTTCTTCTGGAAGCATTGGCCTAGCGTTACGACGTTCGGAATTGCCTCGCGGAAGTGTTTCTGCAGGTTGTAGATCGTCGTGGTGTCGGGTCCGAGCCCGGTCATTAGCGAAGAGCGCGACGGACTGCAGAGCGCGAACTGCGTGTAGGCGCGTTCAAAGCGCACACCGCGCGCGGCAAGGCGGTCCAGGTTCGGCGTTTTCACCACCGGGTGGCCGTAGCAGCCGAGTGCGCAGTTCAAATCGTCAGTCGCGATGAACAAAACATTTGGCTGGCGTTTTGTTTGTGCGGCCGCGGCCAGCGAAGCAAAAAGAAGCGAACGTCGTGTCATGCGTGTTTCCTTATCACGGGTAAGAGGATTTCGTCGAGCGCCCAGTCTTCGAGATCGGCGAGCATGAC
>VFZQ01000418.1 GCA_016871135.1 Acidobacteriota bacterium
CACCGCGTACGACAGCACGCCGTAAATGCCGAGACACGCCAGCAGCAACGCCGCCGCCGCGAACGCGACCGTGATCGACGCATGCAGCCGCCGCTCTTCGACCTCCTTGGCCATAATCTGCGTCACCGGCATCAGCTTCGCGACGGTTTGATTCGGATTGACATCGAGAATCGCCCGCCGCAGCGCGGGCGCGAATGCCGCGGGATCACCCTGCGTTCGCACCACGACATACAAGGGCGAGGAGAAGGAAGCCGCCGGATGCTGCGACTCGGGGAAGTATGTAATCGCCGCCGGCTTGTTCGCAAGGCCCATTTCCAGGACGTTCTCGACGACACCCACAACCCGAATCCACGGCGTGTCGGACTCTGGCGCACCGCGCCGCAGCCGTTTGCCAATCGGATCCTCACCCGGCCAAACAAAATCCGCGAACGCCTTGTTGACGACGGTCACCATCTCCGACCCTGCCCGATCACTCGCCGTGAAGACGCGCCCTGCGCGCAATCCGATGTTCATCGTCGCAAAATAATCGGAAGTTACCTGCCGCATCATCGCGTTCGAAGTGCCTCGGATGAACGGCTTGCCCTCGGCCACATAGCCGGAGAAACCGCCTTTCCAAGTCGTCGGAACCGCGCTGGTGTACGCCGCGCTCGCAACACCTGGAATCGCTCGCACCCGCTCCAGTACATCGGTGTAGAACCGTGTCCGCAACGCAGGCTGCTTGTACATCACCGGCGGCAGCACCGTCTGCGCCGATAGCAAATCGTTCGCGCGGAAGCCGGGATCGACGTCGTTGAGATTGGCGAACGTACGGAACAGCAGCGCGGCGCTGGTAAGAAGCAGGATCGCCAGCGACACTTCCGCCACGATGAGAACGCCGCGCGCGCGATCCTGCCCGCGGTCGCCGATCGCTCGCGTCGTCAACGACCGCGCGCCGCGAACCGCCGGTAACAGGCCGCTCAGCAACGTCGCGCCGAATGCGAGTCCAAACATGATTCCGACCGTACTCGCATTCAATCCAAGCCGCGCATTCGCCGCCATGCCACTCGGCACCAGCGTCTGCAAGAGAGTGAACGCCCCTTGCGCGATGACTAGCCCGATTACGCCCGCTGCAACCGAAATCACCAGCGATTCCGTAAGCATCTGGCGAAGCAATCGCCCGCGGCCCGCGCCAAGCGCCGATCGCACCGCCATCTCGGCCCCACGCGAAACCGACCGCGCCAACTGCAGATTCGCGACGTTCGAGCACGCGATCAACAACAGCGCGATCACCGCCGCGAGCAGGAAGTACAAACTCGTTCTCGTGTCTTCCGTCATCCGGTCGTGGAGGCCAACCGCCCCGAATTTACTCGCCGACATCTCGCGCGGAAAGTCCCTGCGGAAATCCGCGCCAAGCGAATCGAGTTCCGACTGCACCTGTGCCATCGTGAAACCGTTTCTGACCCGGCCCGTCACGTAAATGTATCGAGCGCCGCGTGACGCCGCCCATCGCTCCGGCGAAAGTGCGAACGGCGTCCACAACTCGAAACGCTCAAAGTAGAACCGGAACTTCGGTGGCAACACCCCGATCACGGTGTGCGGCGTCTCGTTGAGACGGATCTGTTTCCCTACGATCGCGCGGTCGCTCGCAAATCTCCGCTCCCAGAGTTCGTACGTCAATACGACGACGTCTTCTTTCCCCATCTCATCGTCGCCCGCTTGAAACAGCCTTCCAAGAAATGGCTGAACGCCGATCGTCGAAAAGAAATTCGCGCTCGCCGTTCCGCCATCCAGGCGCTCCGGTTCACCTTCGCCCGTGAGGTTCTTTTCCGTGGAGCCGAACAGGGCCAACTTCTCCATCGTCCGCATCGAGTCCCGCAGTGAGCGGTAGGTCGCGGGCGAAGTATCGGTGCGCGACTTCGCGGAACGTTCGTTGCCCTCGAAGATCATGACGAGCGACTCGGGATCAGGATACGGAAGCGGTTTCAACAAAACCGCCTGCGCCAAAGAGAACACGGCCGTTCCAGCCCCAATGCCAAGCGCGAGCGTTCCGATCGCGGTCGCGGCGAACGCCGGCGATTTTCGCAGTCCGCGGATCGCATATTTCACGTCGCTCAATAATTCGTCGAGCGCTCGAGAGATCCAAACGTCCCGCGCGTCTTCTCGAAAGCGAGTCGCGTTTCCAAATCGCGCCCGTTTCTGGCGGGTATCGAGATGATCGATATGAAACTGAAGCTCTTCTTGGAGCTCGGCGTCTCGCAGACTTCGGTCTCGCCAATACTGCCAGCGGCGTTGGAGTTCTTTGAAGATGGACATCTAGCCCTCGCTCGGATGAATGATCAGGTCGATCGCGCGGTTCACTCGGTCAAACGACTGCACCTCGGCGCGCAGTGTTTTCCGGCCCTCTGCGGTCATTGAATAGAACCGCGCGCGGCGGTTGTTTTCGGTTTGGCGCCATTCGGCTTCGACCCACCCCTTCAACAGCATCCGCTGCAACGCGGGGTAGAGTGACCCCTCTTCGACTTCGAGAACGCCGTCGGAGGTCTCTTGAATGAACAGCGCGATCCCGTAGCCGTGCATCGGGCCAAGGCGCGCCAGCGTCTTGAGCACGAGCATGTACAGCGTGCCGGGAGGAATGGAATCGGATTGTGCCATAGTCTAACTACCCTAGTTATACTATGGAAAGTCGAAAAGGTTACGCGCTTCGCATCATTTCTTCCCAGGTCACTTCGCGGCGCTGGTCGATCACCATCTGCCCGAGGATCGCAGTCAGCGTGCTTTCGGCCGCTCGCACGCCGACATTTTCCGGCTTGCCATCGACCACGCGCTGCACGAAAGCGTTCAACGAATCGATCGAAATATCGTGTTCCGACTTCTCCGTCGTCACGCCCTTGCCCGCGTTGTAGCTCCAATATTCGCGGGCCGTCTCGATAAATCCGTTATCGCAGATGTACCGCTCGCGATTGGACCGAAACCAGCGGGGCGTCATCTGCGAACCGAGGAAACTCATCTGCACTCCATCGGGATAGTCGTAGGTGACGCTCAAGTGATCGAGCAGATCGCCGCGCTTCTCGACGGTCCGTCCGCCCGAACCGATCGCCTTCAGCGGATGCGCGCCGACAAACCAGTTGATGGCGTCGAGGTTGTGGACGTACGTCTCGACGATCACTTCTCCGAACGTCGAGCGCCACAACTTCCACTGCTCCAGCTTCTCTTTTTCGTTGCGCGGCGGCGGCATCACGGGTTCGTTGCCCTGCAGCGCGAACTTGAGAAACTCGCCGTGAATCTCGCGTATTTTGCCGGCCGCGCCCGATTCCAAATACTGCTTCGCCTTCACATAAACACCGCCGTAACGCTGCTGAAAACCAAACGTGATGTTCTGTTTTCGATCGGCGCTATCGGCCGCGCGCATCACGCGTTTGCATCCCGCGACATCAAGGCCCGCCGGCTTTTCCATGTAGATGTGCTTGCCGGATTTCACCGCCGCTTCGAAATGTTCCGGGTGCAGATACACGGGTGTTGCGATGACAACGGCGTCGACGTCGCTCGCCAGAACTTCGCGAAAATCTTTCGTTGTCTTCGCTTCGGGCGCGCCGATTTTCGCCTTTGACGCCGCCATTTGCGCATCGGTGACGTCGCAGACCATCGTGATCTTCGCCTTCGGATTCCGGTTCACCATGGTCCCGGTGTAGGTCCCTCGGCTGCCCGCGCCGATCAATCCGACTTTGAGGGCGGAGTTCTGCGCGGAGCCCGTGACGATCTGCAATGGCAACAATGTGGCGGCTTGTCGGCGAGTCATTGGAACATTACAACATGCCGCAGGCTTCCAGCAGCACGCGGTGCGTCATCAGGTCGTGTTCAAACGAGTACAGCGGCTTCTTCCCGAGGCGAATCGTCGCGGCCAGTTCCGCGAAGTCGGGCGTATAGGTCGGGAAAGGCGGGGGATCGTAAGAACGCGGTTGCTCGCCTTCCATGTGAAAGTGCACGCGGCCGGGCGCGAACGGCGACGCCTTCGCGGTACCCTTTGTGCCAATCACTTCGACGTAGCGATGCGCGTTGCCGTTAGGGTCGCCGTTGGCGATGGAGATTTCGGCGATGACGCCGTCGTATTCGAGTACGACAAGGTTGTTGTCGTCGCCCGGAATAAAGCCGGTGACCTTTCGCGGCTTGCCCAGCAGTGCCGTGGCGCGGTCGATCAGATGGCAGCCTTCAATGAACATCATGCCGCCTTTGTAAGGTGACTCCTCACGCGCGGGTTTGTCGATGGACGCTCGAAAGCGGTACACGCGCCCCAGCTTGCCTTCGCGCGCCGCGTCGAGCACAGCGTTCATACCGGGGTGATATCGCCACTGATAGCCCATCTGCACCGCCAGCTTTTTTTCGCGCGCGATGGCGAACATGTCGCGCAGTCCTTCGTACGATGTTCCGGGCGGCTTGTCGAGATGCACGTGTTTGCCGGACGCGACCGCGAGTTGCGCGTACTCGAGATTTCGCTGATAGTCCCGCGTTTCGATCGCGACCATCTCGATCGATTTGTCGTTGAAGGCCGAGGAGGGTTCGACGACGCCGGCGAAATCGTATTCGGACATCGACGACAGAGCCTTGCGCTTGGAAGCGGCGTGGCCGTGATCGTTTCCGATCATCGCCGCTCGAATTCGCGGTGGCGCGGCGGGAGCCGCAAACAGGGCGGTCGTGAACACTCTGCGATCCATCTACGGCGCCTGCACCTGAATGATCTCGGAGGCCGCCGTCGATCTCACTTCAAGTTCGGCCGCGCCCTGAATGAAAACGGTGTCGCGCTCGCCGGCGATGTACTCCTTGCCGCCCGATTTCACTTTCAACGACCCCTTCCAAACGAAAAGCAGCTGCTCGCCCTCCGCTTTCACCGCAGTCTTGAACTTCTGACCGTTTTTCATATTCAGGTGTGATCCCGTGGCGCGCATCGAGCCCAGCGCCTTGTTTGTGAACTCGCCATTCTTCGACGCATAGCTTACGAATTTGACCGCGCCCGGCGTGATGTCGCCTTTCGGCGCGATGCCGGTTTTCTTCGAATCGCGCGCGCCGCTATAGAGAATCAGGTCGGGCGGATTTTGGAAGCTGATCATTGTCGTCTCGCCCGTGCCCGCGGTGATCGTGCCGTGGATCTGGCCTGTCGGCACGAAGGCGCAGTCGCCGGTCTTGAAGAGGCGCAACGAATCGCCCTGCCGCAGATTCACTTCGCCGTCGAGGACGAGGATCGTATCGTCGGAGTAGTCATGGACGTGTTGCGCGAACTCGTTGCCGGGCTTCGAAACGGAGAGATTCAAAGTGGTTTTCTTCGCGCCGAGACCTGGATGGATGATGCGTCGCGAGGTGACCTCGCCCATGCGGAACGGATCGCTTTCGGAAAATTTCACGACGCGAATGTTTTGCGCCGAGACGCAGATGACGGTGAAGAGTAGAAATCGCACGTTGGCGTAATGATATAACAGG
>VFZQ01000419.1 GCA_016871135.1 Acidobacteriota bacterium
GCGCAAGCCACACCACCGAAGATCATCGCTAAGCCGTATGCGGGAAAACCGCACGTACGGTTTGAAAGGGGGTCTATGGAAACGGGCCAACTTTACTAGTTGGAACCGCGCCATAATCTACCAATGCTTGTGATAGCTGCGCCGGTGCTGCCCGGTGTTTGCGACGCCGCCACTGTTGCGTGGCTCAAATCATAGACTCGCGAGGTGGATGGTGCCAGGCTGGGCGTGGTGTTTGGCGGTTTCTCTGGTTGGTTTCGCGGCTGAATCGACGGTGCGGTTTGAACCGAACCACGGGCAGACCGCGGAAGAGGTTCGATTTCTCTCCTCCGGCGGCGAGTCAACGATTTTTCTGACCGATACGGAGACGGTCTATCGATCTCGTGATGGCGCGGTTCGATGGAGCTACCCGGGTGCATCGACGGCGCGGCTTGAATCGCGCGTCGCCGATTCGAGAACGCGCAGTTATCGGCGCGGGCGTGATGCATCGAAATGGGTCGACGACGTGCCAACATTCCGCGAGGTTGTCCGCAAGGATGTCTGGCCCGGCATCGATATCGTGTATCACGGCAGCGAATATGACTTTGTCGTTGCGCCGGGCGCGGATCCATCGCGTATTCGAATCCGATTCGGCGCTGGAACAAAGACGTCGATAGCGCCCAACGGCGCATTGACGGCCGAATTTGGCGAAGCGAAATACCGGCATCGGATTCCGGCGGCGTATACGATTCGCGGCGGCGTGCGGACCGAGGTGGAGGCGCGATTCCGGCGGATCGGCCCGCGAGAGTTTGGCGTTGCGGTTGGCCGTTATGACAGGACCGCGGTGTTGACCATTGATCCGGAGGTGCGGGCGTTTACGCGAGTGGGCGGACGGGGGGATGACGAGCTCATCAGCTATATCGGCGGCTCGACATGGATTGGGACAACAACGTCGCCTGAGTTTCCTTCGGTAGGCGGGCGCGGCGGCGGAGATCGCGATATTCTCCTCGTCAGTGGAGCGGAGTCCTTTGTCATCGGCGGTTCGGGCGACGACATTGTGCACGGTTTTTCCGGCAACTACGTAGTCGGAGAGACGACGTCGCGCGATTTGCCTGTGAGTTGGACGGATCCGCGATCGGTGAGTTTTCGCACATCCGCGCCGCCACAGGAGCTATACGGTGGCGGGTCGAGTGACGGATTCGTGCTCGTCATAACGATTCAATTCAACCGGTTCGTTACTACGGGGCTAACATACTGGGGCGGATCGGGGGCGGATCGCTTGAAGGCCGTTCGAGCCGCCGGCGGCGGCATTTTCATGGCAGGAGAATCCGATTCCACCGACCTGCTTGGTTCGCGCGTTACCGGCGAATCGAATCGTGGAAAGCGCGACGCCGCTTTGTTGTCGATTACGCGCACCGACGGCACCACATTACTCTTCTCGTTTCCACCGCCGCGCTTGCTCGGCGGCAGCGGCGACGATTTCGTCTCGGGCATGGAGACTACGGTGGCCGAAGGCGTCACTACGATTCACGTTCTCGGTGAAACAGAATCGCCCGAACTTGGAATTAACGGCCTTTCCGATGGGCTTTGGATTTCGTTTCCCGCAACCGGAATTCCCGCGGGCAATCCGTTCACGGTCCGCACGGTCGGTGGTAGCGGGCGCGACCGGATTGTGTCGCTAGCCGCGGACGGGAGCCAGTTGTTACTCGCCGGCGACACCACTTCGCCCGATATTCCGGACCCCGCCGGTACGTCGCGGAATCACGCAGGAGGCTGGGACTGGATGTTGCTTTCCGTCGACTCCAGTTCAGGCGCGATCCGACGGCGGACCTATCTTGGGGGCTCAGGCGATGAGAGGCTGCGCGGAATGAACCGTGCCAGTGATGGAAGCGTATCGATGGTGGGGGCGACCGATTCGGCGGATCTGCCCGTGCGCGGCGCTGTTCAAGAAGTCTATGGCGGAGGCGTCAGCGATGCGGTTTTCGCGCGCGTGGATTCGCGCGGCGCGATCGGCGCGATGACCTATCTGGGCGGCGAAGGACGGGACGAGGCGTTGTCCGTTTGCGCCGTCTGCGGCGAGTTCTTTGTCGGGTTTGCCGCTACGCCAGCGACCGGGTCCCCTTCTGTGTTCGGGATTACGAATTCAACGGATTGGCGCGTGCAGAGCCCTTCGGGCGGGGTGCCGGCTCCATTGGGAGGTCTCGATGCATTTGCTATTTCATTACCCGTGGATGCGGAGGCGGCGACGATTTATGCGGCGCGCGATCTTCCGGGCGTGCTTACGGTGACCGGGCCCGCGAACAGTTCCGAACGTCTCGAGGGTCGCGTTACCTCGGAGGACCCAGCGCTCGTTCAAGTCGCGGCGGGACGTTCGGCAACGCAAGGCGGCGCATCGGCGATCATTCCGCTGCTGACGCAATCGCCGCGCACCGGCGAGGCGGCGTTGATATCGCCGGGAGTTGAGGGAGAAACGTTCGTCCGCGTCGAGGTTCCTGGGGTGGCGCCGTCCCGGGTGCGAGTCGTGTCGGCAACAGCGAGAATTTCGGCTCGAATAACTCCGGACGCGGCGGCGCTTGTCGAGAACGGGCAATATCGATTTCAGCCGCTGGTTCAGTTTCTTCGAGGGGGCGCGGTTGTATCGGAAGCCACTGCATTCCCGCTCCCGCTCGACTGGCGAGTTGAAAGCTTGGCTCCTGAGGTTGCGGTCGCGACCTTCGTAGAGCGAGTTCCGATTTCGTACGCGGAGCCCCTGCGGCTGACAATTAACGGCCCCGGCACCGCCCGGTTTCGCGTCTCAATCCCGGGAATCGAGATTGATCCGTATGAGTTCGCTATCGTAGTTGCGCCGGGCCGATTGACGGCGCGGGTTGATCCGTTCGTTCCAGGGCTTTCAACTACCGGAATAACAATCTCCAGCCCGGCGCTCCGTGCGAATCGCACATTGACGATAACGTCCTCAAACCCGGAGGCGGTCGCCGTCGGAAGAACCAACGCGCTCATTCCAGCGCCCGGCAGTAGCGTGGGACTCACGATCGCGGCCGGCCAAACCAGCGCTTTTTTTGCAGCCCACGCGCTTAGCAACGAAGGACAGGCGACGCTTTCGATTGAAAGCGCGGGCGAGCCACGGATCGACATTCCCGTTCAGATCGCGCCCGCCGTTGCGGGGTTCGCTCCCGTGGCGGGGACCGAAATAGGTGTTGATGGCGCCGCCAGCCTGCCGATTGCTGTAACCTACATCAATCCCGCGACGGGTGATCCAGCGTTTCCGCCCGGCCGCCTGGCTTCCCTTCGGGGCAATGTTCGTATCGACTTCAAACTTGGGACAAGCGACGAATCGACCGCGGTCTTGAGCACGCGGGACGGGTTTCTAACCGCGACGAACATCTCGGCGCCATCTATTAGAGGCGTCGCCGCGGGGACGGCGGTGGTGGAGATGGTGGAAGCCACCAACGTCCGTGTCGATCCCGCGCGCTCACGGCATGAGGTGCGAGTCCGCGGGTCGCGAGAATGGCGGCCAGGCACAGTCGTTGTCGGCGAGCAATTGATGCAGGACGCCGTGTTTGCGCTTCCGTTCGAACGGGCGGATTTGGTCAGAGGGTTTTTGATTACGAGCGAAGCTCCGACGATTGCGGGGATTCTCTTTCCGAATTCGCTGCAGCCCGTCGCGACGCAAAGCCAACCGGGGCCATCTCCGATCGTGACGATTCGTGTTGCCGGAATTGCGGCCGGCGAAGCAACGCTACGCATCGAGGTGCCTGGAAAGGAACCGCTGCGCGTCCCAGTTCGTGTCACGAAGACAACGGCCACGTTTGCTTCGCGCGAGCAGTCGATTGCGAGTTGGCAAGGCGCGACGCCGATCGTTGTCCGATTCGCGGTGTTTGACGAGAGCACTGGAAGGGCGGGGCCGGTGCAAGAGCGTTGGATGCGGACCGTGTTGCCCGGATTCACCGTCACTGGGGATTCGGAGTTCGTACGAATCGCGCCGCCCAGTCTCGCGCAGCCAACCGCATTCTTGGTGACGCCTCTGAAGGCGGGGAGAACAGAGCTTCGGCTTGTGTTTGGCGAACAGCTGCGGGGTGTGGAGACGGGATCAAATCTGCCGCTTTCGATTATCAGGCAGCCGCTGAATGTGTCATCCGCGACGGTTGGCGCGAAGTCTCAAGTACCGTACACTCTGCCGAGCCCTAATGGCGGACCGATCACTTTGCGAAGCTCCGATCCATCGCGGCTTGTGCTGTCAACGTCAGAAAACGCGATCGGCGGGGAGAGTGTTGCGCTCCGACAAGGTCAAGGTATTTATTTACAGGCCATCGGCGAGCCAGGCGTTGTCCGCGTCCTGGTTGACGCTGGAGAATGCTGTGAGTCGAGCGATTTGATTGTTGAAATCGTCCAGCCGCGATGGGAGTGGGCGGAGGCGTCCTCGACTCGAGCGCTAAACGAACCCTACGATTTGTTCCCGCGCGCGGGAGCCGTGAACCGGCTGATTCTCTGGTCCCGAGCACCCGGTCTTGCCCTCCCCACACTGCGCACCGCTACGGTCAGTTTTCGAAGCAGCGACAGCGCGGTGGCACTGGTTTCAGAAGGGCCAATTCGTCTGTCGTACGACACGGTGAGGCCCAGCGCGGAGTTTTCGGTTCAGACAGGACGGCTGGGGGCCGCAACTATTTCCGCCGAAATGCCCGCCGGAATGGACTCACCGCGGCCACTGCGCGTGCGAGTTCCGGCGCCGAGAATTCGATTGGTGGACATGACGCTTTCGCGGAACACGCAGGTCCAACTTCCAATAAACGGGAACGAAATCGCGTTCCCTCTTCGAGCGCCGCTGACTTTAACCTTTGCGAGTCTCGATCCGTCGAGGCTACTTCTCTCAGCGAGTGCAACCGTTCCCGGCTCGGCGACCGTGACCGTGCAAGCCGCTCAAGCGGCGATGGAAATTCCCGCAGTGTTCGCCCAGGCTTTGGCCGGCGAAGGTTCGGCCCGCGTCCTTGTCTCCGCGGAGGGGTACGAACCGTCGGAGGCGACAGTCACGTTCAACAACGCCGTATTTCTTGCTATGGGACCCGCGCCGAGCAGCCCGCTCGAACTTGTTCGAGGCGTTACGTTCCCGTTCACCATCGAATTCGTTAACCAGAATCGTTTTCCGCAACCCATCCGGCCTGGCGTACAGATTCCAGTCCGGCTAGTGTCGTCGAATCCATCCGTAGTGCGTGTTCGGGAGCAATCGGCTTTTCTTTCGCAGAGCCAGCCCGAGGCAAAAATTCAGGTCGAGGCTATTGGAGTAGGCAGCGCCGAGTTGAGAATGGAAAACGACGCCGGACTTGCAACCAACTTTCAATCCACGGTCTCGATTCGTGTTCGGACGGGACCGCTAACAGTAGGGGCGACCGACCGCTACATACCGCAATTCATGGCGCGCCAAATTCGGGTCACGATCCCGGTTCCCGCCAGTAG
>VFZQ01000420.1 GCA_016871135.1 Acidobacteriota bacterium
CCGGTCGCCTTCGCGCGAACGGTGATCTTGGCTTGCGGAATGACCGCGCCGGAAGGATCGCTGATGCGCCCCGTTAGCGTTGCGACCTGCGCGAACAGCGATGCGCCGATGAATGCGAGTCCAAGCAAGAGTCTCATAGTTGTGGGCATCATATCACCGCAGCAGTTTCCGCATCGCGTCGACAGTCTGCTTATGCGCCTCGCCCTCGGCGAGGTTCCGCATCTCATGCGGGTCGTTGTCGTGATCGAACAGCGCCCGTCCGCCGCGGCCTTCGTCCCACTCCGTATAACGCCAGCGTTCGGTGCGTACCGATCGGCCGATCGCCCAGTTGCGCACAGCGAATGTCCGCGCGGGGCGATCCCACGCGGCATCGGGATTCTCAAGCAACGGCCGCAGTGAAGCGCCTTCTGTCCACGCCGGTTTCGGCAGCCCGCACAGATCGGTCAGCGTCGGGTACATATCGACGTACTCGACCGTGCGCCGCGTCGTCGTCCCTGCCGTGCGCATCCGCGGATCGGCGATAAACAAAGGCCCGCGCGCCGACACTTCGAACAGCGTCCCCTTGGCCCACATCCCCTTCTCGCTCAAGTGCCAACCGTGATCGCCCCACAACACGACGATGGTATTGCGGTCCAACCCCGCCGCCGTCAACGCATCGAGCACCCGGCCCACCTGCGCGTCCATGTACGCCATGCAGGCGTAGTAGGCGCGCATTGCCTCGCGCGCCTCGAGCACCGTGAACGAGCGGCCCGCATAGAGGTCGATATTCTGCCGGAACTCATCGGCGGGATAACCGGGCAGATGCCGCGGCTCGGTGTCGAAGTCCGGCGGTAGCGTCATCGCCGCCGGATCGAACATGTCGAAGTACTTCTTCGGCGCGGTCAGCGGCACGTGCGGCTTATGAAACCCAGTCGCCAGGAAGAACGGTTTACCAGCGCGGGCGAACTCGCGCAGTGAAGCGATGGCGGCATCGGCGATTGGGGCATCTTGGCCGACATCGCCATCGGGCAACGGGCCGATTCGATTGGCGTTGGCGAACTGCCCCGGATTCGGCGGCCGCAGGTTCCGATACGGCGTGAAGTGCGTGTACCAGTAGCCGGGCTCAAGCTTCTGCTGCTCGGCGCGTTGCGCGGCAGTCGACCACGCCGCTTGCGGCGGGAACTTCTCGCTCTTCTGAAAACCGCGGTTCGGCCCATGTCAGATCTTGCCGTGCGTGGCGACGTTGTAGCCCTGCTTCTCGAAGTAGCGCGGCAGTGTCAGCATGCCGTCTTCGAGGACCAACCACGTGTTGTTGTCGAGCACGCCGGTCGTCGTCGGATACCGCCCCGAGAGCACCGAAGATCGCGTCGGATTGCACAGGGGGAACTGGCAGTAAGCGCGGTCGAAGCGAACCCCGCGCGCGGCGATGCGGTCGATGTTCGGCGTCTTGGCGATCTTGTCGCCATACGAAGGCAGGCGGCAATCCAGATCGTCGACGACAAGGAACAGCACGTTTGGGCGCTGGGGTTGCTGCGCGGCAAGCGCGGCGGAGGCGGCAAGAAACTGGCGGCGGGTCATCGCGACGATTATACGCCGCGGCCGCAGTGATAGACTGATCCAACGATGCGCCGCAGCCTAGGCGACAAACTCGGGCCGTACGAAATCACCGGCGTGCTCGGCAAGGGCGGCATGGGTGAGGTCTATCGCGCCACCGACACACGGCTGCGGCGCGAGGTCGCCGTGAAGACATCGGACGACCGCTTCACCGACCGCTTCGAACGCGAAGCGCGCGCGGTGGCGGCGCTGAACCACCAGAACATCTGCGCCATCTACGACGTCGGTCCCGACTATCTGGTGATGGAACTGGTGGAAGGCGAGACGCTCACGGAGCGGATCGGCCAGGGCGCCATTCCGCTCGACGAGGCGCTGGCGATCGCTCGTCAAATCGCGGACGCGCTGGAGGCCGCGCACGAGAAAGGCATCATCCATCGCGACCTGAAACCGGACAACATCAAGATCACCGCGGACGGCGTCGTGAAGGTCCTCGACTTCGGCTTGGCCAGGATCGACGAGGCGGTCGCGCCGGCCGTGTCGAGCCCGGACAACTCGCCGACATTGACCATGGAAGCCGCGACGCGCGTCGGCACGATTCTCGGCACCGCGGGCTACATGGCGCCGGAGCAGGCGCGCGGGAAGCGGGTCGATAAACGCGCGGATATCTGGGCGTTCGGCGTCGTGCTGTACGAGATGGTCACCGCCAAGCGATTGTTCAAAGGCGAGGACGTGACCGAAACGCTGGCCGCTGTCGTGAAGGAGCCCGCCGACCTCAGCGCAGCGCCGGACACTCTGCGGCGGCTGTTGCAGCGATGTTTGGAGAAGGACCCGAAGAAGCGGCTGCGGGATATCGGCGACGTGTGGGCATTGCTCGACGAGCCGCAACAGGCGCGGGTCGAACTCAAGTCCGGCGGCGGTCTCGCGCTGAAGGTTTGGGCGGCCGTTGCAACATTAGCCTTGGCCGGAGTGACCGCGTTCTGGTTGACCCGGCCCCCGCTCGAAACGCCGCTTCGGCGATTCTCCCTTAACACGCCTCCCGATCTGGATACTCAACCAGTAGGTTCGGGTCCTGTAATCTCACCGAATGGCAAACACATCGCATTCTCGACCGTCGGCGCCGACGCGCGCCTGTGGGTGCAGGATCTTGACGCGGATATGCCCCGTGCACTGGACGACACCAAAGGGGCATCTCGTCCGTTCTGGTCCCCGGACAGCGAGTCTCTCGCATTTTCCACGGCGACGGAGTTGCGCAGCGTTTCCGTCCGTGGCGGCGCGAGCAGACGAATTGGCACTCTCCCGGGTGCGGGTGGCGCCTGGAGCTTGGATGGCAAGTCGATAGTTCTGGTCGTGCCTAACGGGGACAAACCAGGCACGTCGCTGTTTGAGGTGCCGGCGGATGGCGGTACACCCAAGCAAATTCTTTCGCCGGAAGCCCTCCCCGGAGGTTCCGCGGAGGAACGGCTGAGCCAGCCCAGATTTGCGAGAAGCAAATCCGGTCCGGTCCTTCTGTTCCTCTACTCGAAAACATTGAACCAATCCACAATGTATGCCCGGAACCTCGCGTCGGGGCAGACGACAAATCTTGGTCCCGGAGTTCATCCGGTTTACGCCAGCGCGACCGGTCATCTTATCTACCAATCCCGGTACGATCAACTTGGTTTGTGGGCTCGTCCGTTTTCACCGGATACACTCCAGTTCACCGGCCCCGCGTTCTCTGTTCGCCAGGACGCCCGGTGGCCATCGGTTTCGGCGGACGGTTCGCTCGCTTACCAGAGCGGGGCGTTGTTGAAACATTTGAAGTCGATGGTCTGGCGATCCCGCGCTGGGTCGGAGATCGGCAGAGTAGGCCAGCCGCAGGTGGGCTTGCGCGAATTCGCACTTTCGCCCGATCGCCGTTCCGTCGCCACCACCGCCGAAGAACCCTCGGACGTATGGATTCAGGATCTGGCGCGCAACACTGTCACCCGGCTCACGTTCGACCCACTCGGGGAGTACATCCCAACCTGGAGTTCTTCCGGCAAGGAGATCGTCTATACCTCCGGGCAAACCTCACTCCCGGCTGCGCTTATGCGAAAGTCAGCCGACGGTACAGGCAGCACCTCCGTACTCGTAGAATCGACCTTCGGGACATTCAATGCCGACTTTTCCCGTGACGGCCGCTACGTGGTGTTCCATGGGCCGACTGGTGCGGCCACCAGAAATGATGTTTCCTACATTGAGATGGACGGCGGCGCCGGGCCATTCAAGCCCAAGATCTTTCTCAGCACCCCAGCCGCGGAGTCATCTCCGAAACTGTCCCCAAACGGGCGTTTCGTGGCCTACATTTCCAACGAATCGGGCCGCAACGAAATCTACATACGGCCGTTCCCGGCGGGCGAAGGCCGCTGGCAGGCATCGGTAAGCGGCGGGACACAACCACGCTGGCGCAGCGACGGCAAGGAGTTGTTCTACGTGGAGAACAACACGAAGATGATGGCCCTGCCGGTATCCACCGAACGAACTCCAACCCTTGGCCGTCCTCTGCCGCTATTTGAGTCGGCGGATCTGAATGTCCGCGGCAACGTTTGGCCACAATATGACGTTTCCGCCGACGGCCAGCAGTTCCTCACCTCCGCGCCGATGAGTGACGCGGCAACGCCCGCGCCGGAGAGAATTCACGTCGTCCTGAACTGGTATGAAGAATTCCGTCGCCGCCAGTAGAAGCCTGCCGCGCCGCACCGTGCTTGCGGCCGCGTTCGGCACCGCGTGCCGCCGAGCGGTATCCGGCCCGCCCAACATCGTCTTCATCATGGCGGACGATTTGGGTTATGCCGATCTAGCGTGTTGCGGCCAACGGGGCATCGCGACGCCGAACATCGATCGTCTGGCCGCACGCGGCGTGCGGCTCCTGCAAGCCTACGCCAATGCTCCGGTTTGTTCGGCGACGCGCACCGCGCTCATGACGGGCCGTTATCAGTACCGCCTTCCGGTTGGACTCGAAGAACCGCTCACCGGCGCCCGCGATACCGGACTGCCGCCCGAACATCCGACATTGCCGTCTCTGTTGAAGAAGGCCGGTTACCAGACCGCCCTGATCGGAAAGTGGCACCTGGGTCAGCTCCCGAAATATGGTCCGCTGCAAAGCGGGTACGACTATTTCTGGGGATTCCGCGGCAGCGCCGTCGACTACTTCACCCACGCTAAGGCGGGGCCCGATTTGTGGGAAGGCGATAAGCCCATCCAACAGGCCGGATACCTCACCGATCTGCTCGGCGACCGCGCCGTCGAGACCGTCAATCGACTCGCGAAATCAGGCAATCCGTTCCTTTTGAGTCTCCACTTCAACGCGCCGCACTGGCCGTGGGAAGCGCCAGGGGATGAAGCGGAGTCGGAGCGGCTGCGCGCGACGAACGATCAGGAAAGCATGCTCCATTTCGACGGCGGCTCGCTGCCGACCTACCGGCGTATGGTCGAGCGGATGGATCTACAGGTCGGCCGCGTTGTCGAGGCGCTCAACGCAAACGGTCTGGCCGAGAACACGATCGTGATCTTCACAAGCGACAATGGCGGCGAACGGTTTTCCGACACAGGGCCGTTCACCGGCATCAAGCAGGAACTGTTGGAGGGTGGCGTGCGAGTACCGGCGATCGTCTCCTGGCCGGCGCGACTTCCGCAGGGCCGTACGGCCGATCAGGTCGCGATCACCATGGACTGGTTACCGACGCTGCTGGCCGCTACGGGCGCTTCGCCCGATCCAGCGTACCCGCCGGATGGCATCAACCTGCTGCCCAGCCTAAGCGGGAACACACCGCCAGCTCCGCGCAAGCTGTACTGGCGTTACAAGGCCAACGCGCAGCGCGCGGCCAGAGACGGCGACTTCAAGTTTCTGAAGATCCGCGAAAATACGTTCC
>VFZQ01000421.1 GCA_016871135.1 Acidobacteriota bacterium
GGTAATGGCGCGGCCGATCCACTCAGTCGTCTGCACGCGCGAATCGATGGTCGTGCGGCGGTTCGCCGGTGTATAACGGCATTCGACGCTCCCGCCGGCGAGCACGATCATGGCAAGTAGACGCGAAGGAGTGTCAGTTCACCCGTGACGGCATAGCCGCCAAGCGCCGCGGGCACAAGCCAGCAGTCGCCCGCCCGCAAGGAATGGTCGCCGATTGCGCCCGCGCCTTCGGTGACGATCAGCAGGTGAAATCGATCGGGATCGGAGGCCGTTTCAAAGCGGCCTTCGATAGAGTGTCGTTCGGTCACGAAGTAGGGACACTCGACAAGCCTGTTCCCGTCAGCGTCCACCGGCCCCGGATGCGGACCAAGCTCGGCGACGGCCATCGATTCCTCGATATGCAACGGTCGCGGGCGGTCGTAATCCCACAACCGATATGTGACGTCGGAGTTCTGTTGAATCTCGCAAATGACCAACCCCGCGCCAACGGCGTGCACCGTTTTCGCCGGCGTGAAGTAGGTCTCGCCCGCTTGCGCCGGCCACCACCGGACCAAGGTCTCCAGCGACTTGTCCGCAAGCGCCGCTCGCACCTCGGCAACTTCGAACTGCCGCGTGAATCCGGCCGCGATCGTTGCGCCCGGATCGGCGCGCAGCACGTACCACATCTCGGTTTTGCCTGGCGACTTCTCGTGAATCTCCGCATAGGCATCGTCGGGATGCACTTGCAGAGATAGCTTGCCCGACGTAAAGAGGAACTTCACCAGAATCGGAAACCGGCCGCCGAAAGCGGGCTTCACTTTGTGACCCAGTAAAGCCGTCCCGTCACGATCCATCAACTCGCGAAGCGGCAGCCCCTCGGAGGTGCCACAGGCGTCCGAAGTCATCCAAACTTCGCCGAACGGCTCCTTCTGGCGCGGAGGCGGCGCGGGGAACCACGGAGACAAGTCCGCGGCGCCCCACGTGCGCTCGACAAATTTCGGCTCAAGCCGGACGGGTGTCATCCCAGCGATTCGATGTATTTGTGCATGCGGTCGAGCCCGCGTTCGAGCTCGTGCATCGAGGTGGCATAGCTGATGCGAACGTGTTTATCGGTGCCGAACGCCTCGCCCGGAACAACCGCCACGTGAGCGTCGGTCAGCAATTTTTCACAGAACTGCATCGGCGTGTTGATGCCGGCTCGGCCAAGCACACCGCTCAAATTCGGATAGACGTAGAACGCGCCCTGCGGCACTTGCAACGAAACACCCGGGATCTGTCGCATGCGGTTGACGACGAAGTCTCGCCGCTCGCGGAACGCCGCCAGCATCGTCGTAACCGAGTCCTGCGGTCCGCGCAACGCTTCGACCGAAGCCTTCTGGGCGATCGATGTCGGATTCGACGTGGAGTGGCTCTGCAGCTTCATCATCGCCGAAGCCACCGGCGCCGGCGCGAGCGCGAAACCGATGCGCCAACCGGTCATCGAGTAGGTCTTCGACAGCGAACCGGCCACGATCACGTTCTCCTTCGCACCCGGTTGCGCCGCGATCGAAAAGGGCTCGGCGTCATAGAGGAACCGGCAATAACATTCATCGGTCATCAGCCAGATACCGCGTTCTTTGGTGAGCTCGAAGATCTTGATGAATTCGGAGTTCGGCAACACGGCGCCGCTGGGATTCGAAGGCGAGTTGATGAGCACCATCTTCGTCTTTGGCGTCAGCGCTTTTTCGATCATCGCCGCGGTAAGGTTGAAACCATCGGCCTCATTGGTCTCGACGAACACACACTTGCCGTAGGCGTAATTGACTACGTCCTTGTATGTGACCCAGTACGGCACGGGAATGATGACTTCATCGCCAGGGTTGATAACCGCCTGCATCGCGTTGAAACACACGTGTTTGCCGCCGACGCTGACGACGGTCTCGGCCGCCGTGTAATTGGTGCCGTAGTCGATACGGTGCCGGTCGACAATCGCCTGCTTCAAGTCCTGCGTGCCGCCCGCGGGCGTGTACTTCGTGAAGTTCTTGTTGATCGCGTCGATCGCAGCTTGCTTGATGTTGTCCGGTGTCGGGAAATCGGGCTCACCGGCGCCGAAATCGACGACGTCGATGCCCTCGCGCCGCATGCGATCCGCATCGGCGGCGACCTTCATCGTCGATGAAACCGTAATCGTCGCCATTCGGTCGGCGACTGCGAGAGAAGCAGCTTGTGCTGAAGTACTCATCTTTCTTTTACACCTTACTTGGATTTTCGAATCGCGCGGCCAAGCGCGATTCCACAAAATTCGGGACGATTCCGGAGATGTTGCCGCCGAGACGCGCGATTTCCTTGACGAGCCGCGAACTGATGAACGAATTCTCTTCGGCCGCTAGCAGGAACATCGTTTCGATCTCGGGCCGCATACGCCGGTTCATCGACGCCATCTGGAGTTCGTATTCGTAGTCCGAGATAGCGCGGATTCCGCGCACGATCACACGCGCTCCGCGGTTGGCCGCGTATTCGGCCAGCAACCCGCTAAAGCTGCCGACCTCGACGTTGTCCATCTCCACGCACGCCTCGCGCAGCATTTCCATGCGTTCTTCAACCGAAAACAGCGGATGTTTCTGATCGTTGTTGAGCACGGCGACGATTAGCTTGCCGGCAATGCGCCGCGCGCGGCGAATCAGGTCCAGATGCCCGTTGGTGAGCGGGTCAAAAGACCCGGGATATATGGCGACAACGCTGTCGGTGCTCGCGGATGGCAAGAACCATTGTATCAGCGCTTGCCCAACCACTGTCTGACTTGCGTAAGGCGCGAGGCGGCATCTCCACCGCTGGTGGAACCAGCGACATAACAGCGGTAAAGGTTTTCAACGTGTTTCATTTGCCAGGCACGACCGGCCTCGGTGGTTAGCTCGCATCTTTGGAGGTCATGCGCGATCTGCGAGTCCCGCGGACACTCCGCCGGAAATGGCATCTTGTCGATCTGATCCAGATATTCGGTGGCGGCTGCCAGATCGCCGCTATCGGCCAGCGCGGCGGCGTACTCAACGGCGCGATGGTACAGGTCCCAGTCCATCTTGGCGATTTGAATAGACGGCGCATTCGCCGGCCGTGGAACGCTCGATGCGGCCGGCTGCGCGACCGGAAGCTTGGGCGCGGGAGGCGCCGGCTGCTTCTTATCTTCGGCGGGTACGGTAAAGAACTCGCGCAATCGGCCTTGCCGCGGCTCAACGCCGTTAAGTGGAATCTCAATGCCGGGTCCGTGCAGCGTCGGCAACAACTTCGGCCCGCGCAGCGTGACGTATTCAAAGACGAACTCCTCGCCCTCGCGGTACACATGGCCATTCGCGTCTTGAAACGTGCGGATGACACGGACGCGTGTTCCGGGCATCAGGTGATCGATCTGTTTGAAGCGTTGACCGTCCATATACAAATATGCGCCAACTGGACTCGATTCTACTCAGAATCAATCACCCAAAGATCAGAAAATCGCCGGCGCGCACTTCCTGGCCAGGCGCGCTCAACATTTCAACGCGCTCGTCTTCACCGTATTCGACAATAGATCGATAGTGGTCATCAACGGGATCGCGGTGAATGACGATCCGGCGGCCGGTGATATCCAACACCCAATACTCTGGAATCTCCGAACGCGCGTAGAGACCGGCCTTTAGGCCAAGGTCGATTCGCTGACTGGAGTAAGCGACCTCCCCAACGAATCGAATTTGCCGCGGACGAGGCGGGCCGGATCGTCTGTCGTAGTCGCTCGTCGTGACGATGGCATCGGGCTCCGGGTCACTGGTCGAGAAGTCGCCAGGCACAGGATCGATCGCGATTTCTTGTTTAACGCAATCGTAGCCATGAACCCTGCGCAACCACCTGACAAGTTCGTCTACTGTCATCGAATGCCAGTGGCCTTTACTCATCTTCGGTATCAAACTCCCTTCCAGGAGTTCGAACCTCTCCAAATCGATAGAGCCTGCGCGCCCCAGCGCCGCACACTCTTCGCGCGTCAATCGCGGTTTGGTATCCTCGCCGACAAGCTCCAACGGATCGAGTACAACCGGCATGGTTTCATTATGCCCTAACGCCGATTGCCGTTCGCAGCGCCAGTCGCTGCACGCCGCCGTATGCCGCCAACCCTTCGCGTGCGGCCATGAGCTTCAAGTCCGTTAGGAATCCATCCCTCACAACAACAGGCCCGAGCGATTCCATTACATGCTGCCACAGCGCGCCCGGTGCAACTTCATCGTCATCGGTCGCGACAACCTCTCGCAGTCCGGCCGCGGCGAACATCCCCTCCAAACGATCCGCCAACACGTTGTCCCAACCGTTGGCCTCGCGCCAACGCAAAAACGCCCGCCAAAAGTGCTGAAACGACGGCGGCGCTTCCGGTTCCCACTCATTCCGCTCATGCGCGTAGTCGAGCACCACGACTCTCCCGCCGGGTCTGGTCAATTCCACCATCTTCGCCAGCGCGCGTTCGGGCGACGCGATCCACTGCAACACCCGCGCAGCCGTAACAACGTCGAACTGCCGCCCAGGCGCGTAGTCGAAAATATCGCTCACGACGAAGCCGTCCTCCGCCGGCACAAGCGACGCATCGCGATCAATGCCGGTGGCATCGCCGGTCACCGCGCGAATGCCCCGCGTGATCGCCCCGGTCCCGCAACCCACATCTAATACGGAAACGCCCGGCCGCAAGAGTGCAACCAGGCGTTTGTGATCCTTCTCCAGCGTCTGATCGTTCAATACCCGAGGATCGGACTGATGCCGCACTACACCACGTCCGCGTAGACTTCCATCAGCTTTCGCAGTTCGGCCAATTCCGCGTCGTTGATGTTGACCAGCGGCGGACGCACAGGCCCAGCCGGATGGCCGAGTATCTCCATCGCCGACTTCATCATCGCCACTTCATAACCCTTCGAACGGTCGCGCAGCGCATAAAGCGGGTGCACGTACTTCTTCATGATATCGGCGAGGCCCTTGAAATCGCCCTTCAATCCGAGCTCCGCGATCTTCAACGAAAGCTTCGGCGCGATGTTCGAAATCGACGACGTGTACGCCTGACAACCGATTGAAAAATACCCCGGCGCGCAGTCGTCGCCGATGCCGCCAACCCACGCCACCCGGTCGCCCACTTCAAGAATGATCCGCTGATACTTCCGAATATCGCCCTGCCCGTCTTTCCACATCAGCAGCGACGGCACACGATCAAGCAGCCGCTTCACCTGCGCGGGCGTGAACGCCGCCCAATCGCGTGTGTAGAACGACAACGGCAACCCGCACGACCGGCCGATCGCTTCGAAATACTCGATCAATCCGGCCTCTGGCGCGTTGATGTAATAAGGCGGCATCACCAGCAACGCCGCCGCGCCGGCCTTCTCCATCTCACGGGCCATATGACATGCGATCGCCGTGTTGAAGCCCACGCCGGCAACAACCGGCATGCGGCCG
>VFZQ01000422.1 GCA_016871135.1 Acidobacteriota bacterium
CGTCACCGGGTTCGCGGCCGGCTTGTAGCCCGTTTCGTCCGACTCCCCGTAGGCGAAACCCGGCTTCAAACCCGCGCCCGCCATCCAGCACGTGAAGCAATCGGGATGATGATCGCGCCCCGCCGATTTCCCCGTTCCTTGCGACACCGGCGTGCGCCCGAATTCGGTCACGCCCATCACAAGCGTGTCCTTCAACAGCCCGCGCGAATCCAGATCTTTCAGCAGCGCGCCCACGGGTTTGTCGTACTCCTTTGCCATGTTCGTGTGATTGCCCGCTAGATCGCCATGCGCATCCCAACTATTGCTCGCGCCGCCGTGAAAAATCTGCACGAACCGCACGCCCTTCTCTAGCAACCGCCGCCCCAACAAACAGTTCCGCGCCAAGCCCGCGGTCGCCTTCTCGCCAAGTCCGTAGAGCGCTTTCGTCGCCTCCGATTCGCCATTCAGATCCGCGATCCCGGGAATACTCAACTGCATGTTCGCGGCCAGTTCATAGGTGCGCAGGCGTGCGTCGAGCGTGCTGTCGCCCGGATGCGTCTCGGCGTAGGTGCGGTTCATCCGGTCGAGCCACGACAATCCCGCCTGGCGCGCCTCCGGACGCAAGTCCCGCGGATTCGAAAGATCCGGCACCGGATCGCCTTCGCTTCGAAAGGCTGTTCCCTGCATCGCCGCCGGAAGAAAGCCGTTCGACCACTGCAAGCTCCCGCCCCACACTTGACTGCGCGCATCGGGCAGGACGATGAACGCCGGCAAATTCTCGTTCTCCGCGCCCAGCCCATACGTCACCCACGAGCCC
The DNA here is from genome assembly GCA_016871135.1 of Acidobacteriota bacterium. GTDB lineage: Bacteria > Acidobacteriota > Terriglobia > Bryobacterales > Bryobacteraceae. Next base: position 797 of record VFZQ01000422.1, read on the forward strand.
ATCGACGGAAATCCCGTAAGGATGAACCCGGTGTTCATCTGCGCCACGGCCGGCATGTGATTCGCGCTACGCGAGACCATGGTTCGAATGACGGTGAGTTTGTCGGCCGATTCGGCGATGTGAGGCAGCAGTTCGCTTACCCACAGCCCGCTCTGCCCGCGTTGTTTGAATTCGAATGGACAACCCATCAGATTGCCGCCCTGACCGAAGAACGTCGGCATGTCGAACGGCTTGCCGCTGCGCTTCGCCAACTCCGGCTTCCAGTCGAACGTATCGACATGGCTCATGCCGCCAACCGCGAAGATCTGAATCACACGCTTCACTCTCGGCGTGAAGTGCGGCGCGGCGTCCAAGCTGGCCAGCGCCATCCACCCGAAGCCCGCGCCGGCATCGAGCAATATCCGCCTTCGCGAGAGTCTACTCGACATACAAAAACTCGCTCATATTCAGCAGCCCCCAGCACAACGTCTGAAGTCCATGTTCCCGCGCGAGAGCCGCGCTTTCCCGCGTCTCCCAATCCTGCGGTGCGCGGCCCAGTGCGATCGCGAACGCCAGATTCACTTGCGCGTCGATCCCGCTCGCCTCGCGCGCCAGCCGCGCCGCGAACGTCTTCGCCTGTTCCTGCACAAAGCCGCTGTTCATCAGGCTCAGCGCCTGCAGCGCCGTCGTCGTCGCGGCGCGCTTCGGCATCTTCACTGCCGGTAGCGGGCAGTCCAGCGCCTCCAGCATCGGACTCCCGGCGGTCGCTACGCTGGCGCGATAAATCGTCCTGCGGTTCTGCTCTTCGTCGCACTTTTCCTGCAGCCGGTAGATCCGGAACGACCCATTCGTATTGCTCGTTACGAACGGCTTGAAACTCGCGCCATGCAGCTTGGGATTCAGCGCGCCGCTCACCGCGAGCATCGCGTCGCGCACCGCTTCACCTTGCAGTCGCCGGGGCGTGAACCGCCACAACAACCGGTTGTCGGCGTCCTTCGCCGCGGCCGCGGCATCGAACGTCGAAGCCCGCTGATAAGCCTCCGAAAGCAAAATCGTCTTGTGAAGTGTCTTCAGACTTCCACCGCTCGAACGGAACTCGACCGCCAGCCAGTCGAGCAGTTCCGGATGGCTCGGCAATCCGCCGTTGTAGCCAAAATCATTCGGATTCTCTACAAGTCCGCCGCCGAAATGATGGTGCCACACGCGATTGACCATCACGCGCCAAAACAGCGGATTGTCGTTTGAAGTAATCCAATCGGCGAGTTTGCGGCGCTTGTCGCCGTCGGCGGCATCGGCGTGCAAATCGAAATCCGCGCGCAATCCTTTGATCGCCGCGACGCCGCCCGGTGCGACCACTTCGCCTTTCTTGGTGACATCGCCGCGCCCCAGCAGCCTCGTCGGCGCCGCCGGCCGTACCGCCGCGAACCAACCCGCCTCGGGTGTGGCGATCGCCGCCCGTTTTGCGCGCTCTTCGCTGAGTGCCGCCTCCAACGAAAACAGCTCTGTCACGTCCGCCATCCGCGCGCGCAACTCTTCTCTGCCGTAGTTCGCAACACCCTGCGCGAAAGAGGCCGCCATCTGCGCATCCGTCAACGCGCGATCATACAGCCTCGCCTCTTCCAACAACAGCTCCGCCGTCGAATTGAACCGCGCAATCGCGTCGCCGGGAAAGTACGTCTGCAGGTGCGCCGCGGGCGTGCCGCGTTCGGGAACATAGGCTTCCCCGTACGGTGCGCCATTGCGATAGATCTGAATCGAATCGTCGCCGCGATAAACAATCGCGATATGTATGCGCCCGCCGGCGGGAGTGTCTTCCGCCGCCGCGCCCTTTATCTCCGCCGATCGAAATCGCCCGATCGAAGTATTCTCCCAGCGCTTGGCCTTCCCTCCAAGCCACTCAATGCCGTCAACGCTTGCGCCTCGATACCCGCTCAGATTGCGCAGTTGGAATAAAACGGTCGATCTCTCTGGCGCTTTCAGCACGCGCACCCACGCTTCCAGCGTTTTCTCGCGAATCTCCTTCGTTAGCGGCGCTGTCGAAATCGTCCCGGCCTCGGGGCGCGGCTCTGGACCATGCATCGTGCCGATCTCGTCGCGCGCATCGACGTCGAAGGTCCATCGCGCAAACGGTGCAGGGATCGCCGGCTCCGTTTCCGGCCGTACAGCGCGGTACGCGCGCGCGATGCGCTCTTCCAATTCCCTAATTCGATTTCGAATTGGCTCCAGAGTCTTCTCCCGCTCCCTCCGCTCGCTCGCGGTCAGCAACGGCAGCGTGTTCGGCTGCACGTCGATATGCGAATCATCAACGCCGATTGGCGGCCACACCGAGGCAAGGGCCGATCGCATGCGGTAGTAGTCGCGCTGCGGAATCGGATCGAACTTGTGATCGTGACAGCGGGCGCAGTTCACCGTCAGCCCAAGAAACGTCTGGCTCACAACGCTGAGCGATTCTTCCAACATGTCCTCGCGCACGGCTTCGCGCTCCGACTCCACCGCCGAAGTCAGCCCAACGGCGTCGGTCGGCCCCATCGTCAACAGCGCCGTCGCAATCATACTGTCATGAGTTGCGTCCGGCAGCGCATCGCCCGCGATCTGCTCACGCGCAAACTGAGCGTACGGCTTGTCTTCGTTCAAACTCTTGATCACATAGTCGCGATACTTCCAAACATGCTCGCGCAGCGAGTCGCGTTCGAACCCCTCGCTCTCGGCGTATCGCGCCACATCGAGCCAGTGCCGCGCCCAACGCTCACCGTAATGCGGCGACGCAAGCATGCCGTCGATCAGCCGCTCCCAGGCATCGGGGCGCCGATCGCGCACAAACGCTTCGACAGCTTCCGGCGTTGGCGGCAGGCCCAACAGATCGAAACTCAACCGGCGAATCAGCTTGCGCCGGTCCGCGCGCGGCGTCGAACGCAGCCCCGCTTTCTTCAGCCCGGCGTCGATCCACCGGTCGATCCCCGGCGCTACTTCACTGCGCAACGGCTGCAGCGACCACCAATCCGTCCCCGCGCGCCGCTCCGCGATCACGCTGGTCCACGGTGCGCCCGCATCAATCCACGCACGCAGCGTCGCCTTTTCATCGGCCGACAGCGGACCCGACGGCGGCATCTGGCCTTTATCGACCCGCTCCAAAAGTAGACGCAGCGGCACAACGCCACGCGTCGACAAATCCAGCCCCGCCGTCTTGACCTTCGCGTTGTGACACGACAAACAACGCCGCTGCAGGATCTCCGTCGCCGCGGACTCCAACTCCGCGGCGAACATCGATCCCGCCATTGTCATAGCTACGGCGAATGCGCGCATCGATGTCTATACTACTTCACTTGGCCCAGCTTTGCGCAACCACGCACGCATCTCCGTGATCGCGGTTCGAATCTCCTCGGCTCTCCCAAACCGGCTACTCAGGCGGACCAAACATTCCAAATCCAACGCAGCAGCCCGGCGCTTGACGGCAATCGGCGCCTCACCGTTCACTACATCCCGCAGGATCAGATGCGCGCGCCACCGCTCCTCTTGATCGTCCTTGAACTTGCGCTCCGCCGCGCGCTGTCGTTCGCGCTCTTCCTTGGTGAAGCGATAGTCCGCGTCGGCCAGCATCGCGTACGATTGGAAGCCGTTCCAAAACCGGTCGTTGAAATAGACTCGTTCGGAGTGCTCGCTTAAGAACGCGGCGAATTGGATGCTCGCCTCCGGATCGCCGCCCTCCGCCGCGCGATACAGCTTCGCAACCCGCAACGCTCGTTCCGCGCGCACATTCGCGCCGATCGCGCGATAGACTTCGGCCGCTTCCTCCGCTCTGTTCTCTCGCATCAATCGCACCGCGAGCGCATACTTCACGACACTGATCTCGGCCGCTTTGGGATACTTGGCGACAAACTCCTGCAACTGCGAAATCGAGGCTTCGTGTTCGAGCAGCAAGCCCAGATCGAATCCCGATGAGGCCCAGTAGATGGAGCCGTTTTCCACTCGCGGCGTGTCCCGGCCCCCGCCCCGGCCTGATCGGTTCTCATATTCCAACCACAACGCGAAGCGTAGCCCTTCCACCGGATCCCGCAACTTCCAATAGACGCCGCACAACCCGTACGCCGCGGCCGCGCGTTGATTGGGCGACGCCGCGCGCGAGCCGAACAGCGCCACCAGCGGCTCCTCGGCGGCCTTGTATTCCTTAGCCAAAAACTGCGCCGATCCCAGCATCCACAAGAACTCCGGTTCCAGCCGCGTCTTCGAATCCGCCGGAATTCTCTCCGCGAACCGCAGCGCTCCTACCGGATCGCCCGCCCGCAGCGCCGTCCGCATCGCCAAGATTGCGAGTTCGCTCGATCCGCGCCGCGACTCCAACAGCTTCGCGTGCTTCTCCAGCAAGGCGAGAATCTCCTCCTGCGGAATCGTTGGCTCCGGCTCCCTATGGTCATAGCGATCCTCGTCCGGCGCCAAGTAGTACGGCCGGTTGAATCGCGGGTTGGTCACCAACCACGGCTGTCCAAATTAGCGCGGAGTGAGCGGGAGCGGAGTTGAAGGTAAAGGAGTTACCGCTTGGTCCGAGTTGGCGAGAAGGTGAGGTTGGGGGTAAGTGTCTGTTTCAGCGGTCGGCTGCTGTC
>VFZQ01000423.1 GCA_016871135.1 Acidobacteriota bacterium
CGACAGACAGACGGCGCGGACCCGCCGTGTCGGGATTTTGAAAACTGTATTCACCGGCGAACGCGACCGTATAGGTGCTGTACCAAAGCAGCCCCTTCTTTCGATGATCGAGATCCAACTTTACATCGATCTTGCTCGACGACACCGGGACGGCGACCTGCACGTCGCGCTTGCGCCGAATCAGGCGCGTTTGGTTGTTCTCGACAACCGTCTCTTCGTACTCCGCTTCCGTGGCGTAGTACGCGTGCGGTGCGGCCTGATTTTGCTCCGCCCCCCAAATCGATTGAACCCGAGACACCATCCGCGCGTCACTAGAATGTGTCCGCGAGTGTATGGTCCCGCCAAGGATCATCCAGGCGACCGATGTCCCAATGAAAATTGTGCAAATTGCCAGTATTTTTCCGATCACGCTCCCAGCTTGCCATCTACGCTATCGATTGTCAAGTACTTTGTGCTATAAAGCCAGGAACGAAAGCAGCCACGCTCTCGTAGAAGCTCATCGATGAACGATCTGCGTTACGCCCTCCGTCTGATCCGCCAACATCCCTGGTTTTCGTTCGCCATCATCGCCACAATCGCGCTCGGCATCGGCGTCAACACAACAGTGTTTACACTCGTCAACGCGGTCCTGTTCAAGCCGCTTCCCTTCCCCGGCGGCGACCGCCTCGTCCTCGTCGCGGCATCACAACCGTCACAAGGACGCCAGTTCTTCCCGGTCTCCTATCCCGACATCGCGGACATCCGTCAGAACGCCGCGGCGCTCGAACGCGTCGAAGCTTTCTCGCAATCGGCATTCGTTATTTCCGAACAAGGCAACCCGCCCGACCGCGTCTCCGGCGCGCGAATCACGCCCGGCCTGTTCGCAATGCTCGAAGTGCAGCCTGTCCTCGGACGCACTTTCACCGAGGGCGACGCCAAGGCCGGAGCCCCCGTCGTCGTTCTGCTCAGCCACGGCGTGTGGAAAGACCGGTACGCGCTCGACAAGAACGTCATCGGCCGCCAAGTCCGCTTGAACGAAACTCCGGCGACAATCATCGGTGTCATGCCCGACGGTTTCAAATTCCCGAACAACGAAGCCGCCTGGGCTCTCGCGCTCCCTGGCGAGCGCGCCGAGAACCGCGCCGCGCGCGACTTCACGATCGTCGCCAAGCGAAGACCGGACGCTTCGCAGGCCGAGACCCAAGCGCAGCTCGAGGTCATCGCCCAAAGGCTCGCCCAACAGTATCCGGCCTCCCACAACGACATAAGCCTTCGCGTCCAGACGTTTCACCAGGCCATGAACGGCGGGCCGATCCGCCTTGTCTTTCTGCTCATGCTCGGCGCCGTCGGATTCGTTCTGTTGATTGCCTGCGCCAATGTCGCCAATATGCTGCTCAGCCGTGCGATCGGACGCGGCCGCGAGATTTCGATCCGCACCGCGCTTGGCGCTTCTCGCCGGCGAGTGATCCGTCAACTGCTCACCGAAAGCGTCGCCCTGTCGATGATCGGTGGCCTTGCCGGTCTCGTGTTTGCCGCCGGCGGCGTGAAGTGGTTCGCCAACGCCGTTTCGAACGTCGGCAAGCCCTACTGGATCACGTTTGAAATGGACTGGGTTGTGCTCGGCTATTTCACCGCGGTCAGCGTCCTCGCGGGCCTGATCTTTGGACTCGCCCCGGCGCTGCAGGCCGCGCGCGTCGATATCAACGAATCCCTCAAAGACGGCGCGCGCGGTTCCGACGGCCGGCGCGGTGGCTATCTGTCCTTTGCTCTCGTCGTCTTCCAGTTCGCCCTCGCGGTTGTTCTCTTGTGCGGCGCCGGCCTAATGGTTCGCAGCTTCCTTCATGCTTACAACGAATACGCGAACATCCCCGCCGCGGAAATCCAACTCGCGCGCGTCGGCCTACCGCAATCCCGTTACGCTACGCCAGAGCTCCGCCGGGGCTTTCACGAAAAACTCTATCCACGCCTCCGCGCGCTGCCGGGAGTTCAATCGGTATCGCAGACATCGCATCCAATCGGCGGGGGCGCCAACGGCTGGCGCGTCGAAGTACCGGGCCAAACCGTCACGACCAATGAACAACGCCCCGCGGCGTCGGTTCTTATCGTCGGCGCCTCCTACTTAAAGACGCTCGGCATGGCGCTCCTGCGCGGCCGCGAGTTCGACGAGAACGACGGCGGCGAGGGCAAGGAATTCGCCGTCGTCACCCAAGCCTTCGCGTCGAAGTTCTTCCCCGGCGAAGACGCCATCGGCAAGCGAATCCGCTTCCACGCCGGGAACCAGCCAAAGGCCTGGATGACCATCATCGGCATCGCGCCGGACTTCCGCCAGATCGGCGGTCCTGCCTCGGCGCCGCAGGATCCGCTCGCCTTCGTCCCCTACCGTTTCGAACCGCAAAGCGGTTCGTTCCTCACGATTCGCGGGCAAATCACCGCAGCCGCCATTCGCGCCGAAGTCGCGCGGCTCGATGGCGAACTGCCGGTTTCCAACACCGAAACGCTTGCCGAGTTCTTTGAACGCAGCAACTGGTATTTGCGCGTCTTCGGCACGTTGTTCTCGGTCTTCGCGATGCTCGCGCTGGGCATGGCCGCGATGGGCATCTACGCCGTGATCGCGCACTCGATCGGCCGGCGCACCAAGGAAATCGGAGTGCGGCTCGCGCTCGGCGCCGATCGCTGGACAATCCTCCGCGTCGTCGCGGGCCGAGGCCTTCTGCAACTGGGTCTCGGCGTGTCGATCGGCCTCGCGGGCGCGATCTTCGGCTGCCGTCTGATGGGCCCGCTGCTCCAAGGCGTTTCGCCGAACGATCCGCTGACGTTCGGAATCGTCATCACGGGTTTACTAACAGCCGGTCTCTCCGCATGCGCCATCCCCGCGCGCAAAGCAGCCGCGCTCGACCCACTGTCGGCGCTGCGCTACGAGTAGAAAATATCCCGAACCGCAATCGAAACGCCCAGCGCGCGGGACTCGACGAGGCCATCGACGTCGTAGACCGCCGACTGCCCGCCGGCCGTCACGACCTTAACAGTCTCCCGCTTCGGATCGACGAGCCAAAACTCCTGGCCGCCGTTGCGTAGACACACCGATTCCCGGTCGAGCATTTCCGACGCGGTGTTAGTCGGCGACAGCACCTCAATCACTACATCCGGAACACCGTTATGGTAATCGTCATCGGCAGTGGCTGCCCAGCGAGCTTGATCGAAGACCGCAACGTCGGCGACCCAAACCTCGTGCTCCCGCAATGGACGGAAAGGGAATTCGACAGCGGCGCCGTAAGCAGAACCTCCGAGGCGCCGCAGGAGTAAGCCCAGCAAGCCAATCTGCGCTCTAGTGTGCAACTTCTTCACAGGCGGCATCTCAAACACCTCGCCATGGTGCAACTCCAGCCGCACGCCTCCGCGACGCTGCGGCAACGCCTCAAATTCGGCCACGGTGAGAAGAGCGCTCGTAACGGCCATACTCGTAGAGTACTCCTCTAGAACGCCAACCGCAGCCCCATCTGGATTACCCGCGCCCCTCCCGCACCCGTAATCTCCCCGAAGTTGAGCGCCGTGACGTTGCCATTGGGCGCGCCGAATTGCGGCGTGTTGAACGCATTGAACCACTCCGCGCGGAATTGCACCGTCACCCGTTCTTTAATCACCTGCGTGCGGCTCATGTTGATGTCGAACGTCTTGATCCCCGGAACGCGCAGTTGGGGCTGCGTCCGCGAGTCGTTACCGATCGAATACGTCGGTGCGGGAATAAACGCGGTCGTGTCGAACCACCGGCCGAGCGTGCGCTCGCCGTCCGGCAGCACCGGATTCTTCAGTCGAATCGCCGTCGCGCTAATACCCGGAACCCGCGTGTTACTCGGCCCGGTGATCACCATCGGCAATCCGCGGCTGAGCGTCGTAACGCCACTCAACTGCCAACGGCCGAGCAAGTGGCTCACAACGCCGCTCTTGGCAAACTGTTTCCCCGGCCCGAACGGCAGTTCGTAGATGTAGTTCATGATGAAGTGTTGCGGCCGGTCCTCTTCGCCCGTCGATCGCGACAGCCCGAGATTGTTTGGATCGATAAACGTCGATCGCCCGCCGAACCGCTCCTGCACATTGTCGATTTGCTTCGACCCCGTGAATGAAGCCTGGAAACTCAAGCCGTGGCTGAACTGCTTGTCCAGCCGCAGCGTCATGCCGTGATACACGGAATCGCCGACTGGGTCACGAAAACGCGACACCCCGGTGTAATGACTGAACGGCTGCATCAGGCTCGATCGCCGCACCTGCCGGGCGCTCAACGCGCCCGTTGTAATCACGCCGAAGTACGGATTGTTCACTAAGTCGTCGAGCGCCGAACCAAGCGACACCGCGCTCGCGGCCACCGCGCTGCGATTACGGTTGATCCAAATTCGCTGGCCGCGATTGCCGACATACGCCACCTCCACCAACAACGTCGAAGTCAGCGCGCGCTGAATGTTGAAATTCCATTGATGATTGTACGGCGTCACCCACTCGCGGAATGCTGTGCCGATGCCCGCGCCGACCGACGTCGACGGCGCATCGAAGAAGCCCGCCTCGAACGCGCGCGCCATCGACGCGCCCACCGGTGGCGTATTCGGAGCGGCCGGCGGCGGCCCGAGAAACACCGGCGTCTGCGTTAGAAATCCGCTGCCAAGGTCGCTCGCGCCCGCGCCCACTCCGCCGCTGCCCGGGAAGTAGAACATGCCGTAGCCCAGGCGCACAACCGTCTTGGGCTGCACCTGCCACGCCAACCCGATTCGCGGTGCGATATTGTTCCGGTCGGGATTCGTCTGATGCCGCGAATTGCCGTCGCGGCCCGTGAATCGCAGCAGGCCCTTTTGTTTCGTCAACGGATCGGTAAAGTCGGGATCGAAGAAGCCGAGTTGATCGAAGCGGTCCGTCCACGGCGCCTGATACTCCCATCGCATGCCGAGATTAACGGTCAGATTCCGCCGCGCCTTCCAGTCGTCCTGCACATATGCCGCGTAGTATCGCTGCGACGTCGCCAACGCCGGATCGTCGCTGAATGACCCGCCCGTCGGCGCGCCAAGCAAGAACGTGGCGACGCCATGGCCTGCGGTCGCGGCCGACGCCGTGGGATTCGGTCCCTGCGTGAACGCCCGCCCGAAGTCGTACAGCCCCGACGGCCGCTCGGGCCGGAAAATATTGAAGTACTGGAACGTGTAGTCGTAGCCCGCTTTGATCGAATGCCCGCCGCGCAGCCACGTCACGTGCGCCTGACTCTCATAGTTGCCTTCGGCGTCCGTAAAGAACGAAGCGCGGTCCGCGCCCAACGCCGCCACATCGGCCACCCCAAAGCGCGGGAAGATCAACGTCTTCGCTTTCGCCTTCAACGATTGAGGAAAGCCAAGCGTCGTGAAGTCGAACCCA
>VFZQ01000424.1 GCA_016871135.1 Acidobacteriota bacterium
CTGCGGCTGGTTTGACGTCCCGCTGTTGCACTACACCGCCGCCGTCAACGGCTTCGACAGCCTGATCATCACCAAGCTCGACGTTCTGGACGAGGTCGACGAAATCCCCGTCTGCACGGCGTACAAAATCAATGGCCGCGTCACGACCGAAATGCCGGCCACCAACCGCGAGCTCGAAGTCATCGAGCCGGTCTATGAAACGGTTCCGGGCTGGAAGTCGTCGACGCGCGGCATTACCTCGCTCGATGCGTTGCCCGCCGCCGCGCGCCGCTATCTCGACGTGCTGCAGGAACGGACCGGCGTCGAGGTCGGTTGCGTCTCGCTTGGGCCGGAACGCAGCGAGACGATAATCGTGCCCGGTTCGAAACTCGAAGCGCTGCTCCGCTAAAGTGGAACGATGGCACGCCGTTTCGCCATCGCCCTTTTAGTAGCCGCCGCTCTTCACGCCCACCGCCCCCACTGGGATCGCATACAGCATTTCGTCTTCGTCCTCCTCCCCGAGGCGAGCTTCGATAGCCACTTCGGCCGCTATCCCGATTCCGAAGGAAGCCCCGGCGCGCACGGCCCCACAACGATTCCGAATCTTTATGGCTACGCCGATCTCTACGCACTACAAGATCACTTCTTCGCCGAGCCCGATCCCCACACGCTAATCAAGATCGCCGCCGCCCGCGTGGAATCGAAGGACTTCACCAACAATGAGTCCACCTTCGAACAAGCCTGCGCCGCCGAAGCACTCCCACAAGTCAGTCTCCTGATGCCCGCGACGGCCAACGACATGGCCTACGCAACGCGAATCGTCAACGCCGTCGCATCCAGCCGCCTCTGGCGCCGTACCGCGATCTTCATCGCCTGGGCGCGCCAGGGTCCGAACGCCGATCACTTTCCGCCTACGCCCGGCCTCGGCCCACGCGTCCCGTCGCTCGTCATCAGCGCCTGGTCGCGCCTCGGCTACAACGACCACCGCGTCTATTCGCACATGAGCTGGGTGCGTTCAATCGAGAACCGCTTCGGCCTCGCGCCGACGCCTTCTAGCTTCCCCGATCTCTACGATCCTTTCGACTTCGCTCAACAGCCCCGCGATCCCACCGTTCTCGATCCCGCCGGCGTTCGCACCTATCCGCCTCCCGGCCAGGGCCAGATCTTCCCCGCCTCCGGATGGCTCGACACCGTGCACCGCAGCCACGGCACCTGGACCGTCGCGCCCGGTTCCCTCGTCATCGGCTACGGCGATGGATTCGTCACCGAAGAGCAAGCTGGCGAAGATCCCTCGCTCGCGGCGGTGGTCGTCAGGGAGGCAAACGGCAAAACCTTTGAAGCTCTTGTCCATTACGTCGGCAAATCGCAAGTCAACTTCGTCATTCCCGTCGATCTCGCACCCGGCCTCGCCTCGGCTCGCATCGACACGGCTCGCAACCGCTTCGACGGCGCCCTCATCGTTGAACCTGTCTCGCCCGGCCTCTTCACCGCCACCGCCATGGGCCAAGGCCCCGCCGATGCCGATGCGGAATCCGCGGAAGGCACCCAGCTGACGTACGCCTGTGCCGGATACAACAACTGTTCCACCGTGCGCGTGCCGCACGAAAGCGTGATCGTCCTTCGCGCCACCGGCATTCGCAACGCGCACGCCGTCGAGGCGTGGATCGGCGGTGTCTCCGCCATCGTCGAGTCCTTCGGCCCAGACGCCGAGGTCATCGGCCAGGACCGCATCCGTGTACGCGTGCCCGATGCCGTCCACGGCCGGGTGCTGATACTTCTTGCCGCCGACGGCATCTACTCCAACTCGGCGCAAGTTGAGATCCAGTAACGCGCACGGCGCTAAAGTAGAAAGATCGCTATGCCGAATGAAATGCCGCTGCACGCGGTCCCGCTTACCATCGAAGGCTCTTGGATGCTGCACCTGTTCTGGCGCTTGGATCGCGCCCGTTGGGCCGAACTCGACCGCCAAAAGCAGGAAGAAATCGCACAACAGTTCGCCGACGCCTGTTGCGACACCGGCGCACAGGTGTTCTCGATTATCGGACACAAAGCAGACCTCCTCATTCTCCTCGTCGACGAGTCTCTCGAAGAAGTCCGCGAGGCTGAACTCAAGCTTCGCAAGCTCGCCATGTCGGCCTATGTCAGCGTGCCTTACTCGTACTTCTCCGTCGTCGAACTCGGGCTTTACGAATCGTCGCTCAAGACCTACCGCGCGCTCGGCGAGCAGGGCGTGGCGCCGCATAGCGAAGCGTGGGACAAAGCGATCGGCGAAACTCTCGAGCGCCAGCGCGAAGCCATGGCCCCACGCCTGTCCGCCGAGATCCCGGCCAGCCCCTACATCTGCTTCTATCCGATGGACCGGCTGCGCGGCGAAGACAAGAACTGGTACACCGTGCCGATCGAAGAGCGCGCCCGCATGATGCATGAACATGGACTCGTCGGACGCCGCTACGCCGGGCAGGTCAAGCAGATCATCTCCGGCTCAATCGGCCTCGACGATTGGGAATGGGGCGTCGATCTTTTCGCCGACGACCCTGCCGTCTTCAAGCGCTTGATCTACGAAATGCGCTTCGACGAAGTGAGCGCCGTCTACGCCAAGTTCGGCCAGTTCTTCGTCGGCAAACGTGTCCCCAACGAAAAGGTGGTTAGTATCCTGCTAGGCTAGGTTCCGATGGAACTCTTCCTCAGCCTGTGCGTGATCGCGGCCGTGGTCATTTGGGCCAAGAGCCGCATCGGCGCGCTGGAGGAAGGCAACGCGGAGCGCGACAGGCGCATCGCGCAGCTTACTGAGCGCATTTTCGTAGTGGAACAGCGCGGCGCCGCGCCCAGGCCGCAGCAAGCGCCGCAGGCCGCACCGGCGCCGATCATGCCGCCCGCGCAGGTACCGAACGTGCAAGCCGCCCCGCCTCCGCCGCCGGTCGAAGCGCCGCCACTGCCGCCCGCGCTCGCACCCGAAGCGCCCAAGCGGGATATGGAAGCGCTCATTGGCGGCAATTGGCTGAGCAAGCTCGGCGTGCTGATCCTGCTGATCGGCCTCGCGCTTTTCGTCGCCTTCGCGCTCGCCGGTTTCGGGCCCGCCGGCCGCATCGCGATCGGCGCGCTCACGAGCTTATCGCTGCTCGGCGCGGGCATCGCGTTCGAGCGCAAGCCCGACTACCGCACACTCGGCGTCGCGCTGATCGGCGGCGGATGGGCCGGTCTCTACTTCACCGCGTTCGCCGCGCACGGCATCGACGCGGCTCGCGTCATCGACAACCCCGGCGCCGGCTTCCTGCTTCTGCTCGCCGTCGCCGCGGGCATGATTCTCCACTCACTCAAATACAAGAGTCAAACCGTCACCGGGCTCGCCTACACCGCGGCGTTTCTCACCATCGCGGTATCCTCGCTGACGCAGTTTTCGGGCATTGCGGCCATTCCGCTGTTGATCAGCCTGCTCACGATCTCTTGGAAATTCGGCTGGCAGCGGCTTGCCGCGCTCGGCGCGTCGTTCACCTATTTGGCCTACGGTTTCGACCTCGCCACCGGCGACAAAGACCGATACTTCATCGCCATCGGCGAACCATTGTTGTGGTCGTATTGGGTCATCCTCGAAATCTTCGATCTCGCCGTGCTGCGCAAATTCCGCGACGGAGCGTTGGAGACATACCTGCCCGTTTCGCCGTTCAACCTGACTGGTTTCCTACTGGCGACATCGGCCGTCTGGCCGCGCTCCGGCTGGACTCCGGGCGCGATGCTGATCACGATGGCGGTCGCACAGTTGATCAGCGCCGTGCTGCGTGGCCGACGCAACGCGAACGGAGATATCGAGGACGTGTCGGTCTTCGGCGGTTATCGCGCTTCACTGACGTTTTCGGCCTGCTTCGCCGCCGCGCAAATTCTCGACCGCTTCAGCGGCCTGCAGCAGGCGCTCGCGCTGACGCTGCTCGCGCAGATCGTCGCGTTGACCGGTTGGATGCTGCGGTCATCCTACATCCGAGGCTTGGGCGCGGCCCTGTTCTTGTTGCCGCTCGGAACCGTCGGCCGCGATTGGTGGCCCAAGTCGTACGCGCTGCTGGGCGCGCTCGGCGTTATCAACCGCGCCGTCTTCGGCGGAGGCCCGTGGTACACCGCCGGAACCGTTATCACGCTCGGCGCGGTGCTGCTGGATTTCAAGCCCGCACATTTTCGACCAGCGTTTCTCACCCTCGCCGCGGGCGTGGTGGGCCTCGTATTGCGATGGCGGGAGAAGGCGGAAGCCAAGTGGGCTGGCCTGGCGCTGGCGCTGCTGTCGCTCGCCGCGTTGGTCATCGATACGCCGAACCAACTGATCGCCGTAACCATCGCGCTGCCGGCCGTGCTGTACGGCGCGTTTGGATTTGCGATCGTCGAAGGCGCGCCACGTTTCGCGACGTTCGCTCTGATGCAGTTGTTCACGGCGGCGCTGCTCTACCGGATGATCGGCGATTCCCCTTGGCTGATCGCGGCTTTCGCGGCACAGGCGCTCGCGTCGTCGGTACGCGGCGCGCCAAGCCTGAAGGCCAGCGCGCTGTTGCCCGAGGCGATGGCCGCCGCGTACTGGTTCGGCACGGCGCTCGGGCACGAGGACAACTTCGCGGCCAAGGCGCTCGGCGCGGCCTGCATCTTCGCAATGTACCTGCTCGCGGTCGAGAGCGAAGACCGGATGGCGCTCATCGCCGCGACATGCCACGCGCTGCTGGCGCTGCTGCTTACCACCATCGTGATCGGCGAGTTCGTCGCGGGCCGGCGCCTCACGCTCGCGTGGACCGGCGAAGCGGCGGTGACCCTGGCGCTGGGCTTTGTCCTTCGGCGCAGGCTGCTGCGTCTCAGCGGCCTCGCGCTTTTTGCGTTCTGCCTCGCCAAGCTCTTTTTCTACGACTTCTCGCAGCTCGATGTGCTGAGCCGCATCGCGTCGTTCATCGTGCTCGGCGTGTTGATGATCGCGGCCTCTTGGGCTTACACGCGATTCCGAGGACAGATTCAGCGCTATCTCTGACTTCGCTTGTGGGGCGACCGCGACTGCAGCCGCATGCGCACGCTCTCCGGCAGCCGCGGAAAAACGCGGACGAACCATCGATACCGCCAATCGGGCACAACGGTCATTCGCCCGTCGGCAATCGCCTCCAGCGATTCGCGCACCACGCGTTCGGCCGGTAGCCACAGTGACTTGGCGATCGCCGAGCGATCCATCGCCATCACGTCGTGGAACTCGCTGTAGGTGAAGCCCGGGCACAGCGCCTGCACGACGACATTCGGCGCGACGGCTCGCATTTCCAGGTTCAGGCCCTCGGTGAACGCGACCATCCACGCCTTGGTCGCGCAGTAGCTCACGTTGCCTGCCGATCGCGAGAAACCCGCCACCGACGCGACGTTGATGATCGCCCCCGTGTTG
>VFZQ01000425.1 GCA_016871135.1 Acidobacteriota bacterium
CATCGTAATTCCGTTGAACAGCGGGAATGGATCGAGCAGGTTGCGGGCTGGTGTTGTCGTTCCCGCGCCGAGTGTTGTGTTCGGCGGAAGAATGCCGAAGAACGGGTTGGCGACTGTGCGGTCGAGATAGGTCGGCGTCTCCTGGCCGCGCAGGAAGGTGTCCATGCGGACGCCGTCGAGGTTGTAGGAGCTCACCTCGTTTTTGGTCTGGCTGCCGACGTAGGAGACGTCGAGCAGCACCTTCCAAATTGTCCGGTGCTGGAAGCCGAACGAGTATTGAAACGTGCGCGGAATCAGGCGCTGGCGTCCGTCAAAGGCCACGGCGTTGCCGACGTTGGTAAGGAGTCCAAGCTCAGCGCCTTGCGGGCGCGTTAGTCCATCTGGAAACGGATTCTGCAGCGAGTAGGCGCCGGTCGCACCGGCCGATGGCAGATAGTCGCCATCGAGCGAACGAATGTAGGGCGTTTGCTGGCTGAAGCCGTCGGTGAAGTTGCCTTGTGTCGCGGTCCGATGGAAGATGCCGAATCCCGTACGCAAGACAATGCGCTTGTGGAATTGCCAAGCGACGCCGATGCGCGGTTGGATGTTCTGCCAATCGGTATCGTAGGTCCGGCGCGGGCCGCCATTGCGCACGAAGGTCTTGCCGCCGAGAAGCGCGGCCGGGGGATCGGGATATGGGAATGCTGGATTATTGCGATCGTATGCGATCTTGTTTGTGCGCCAGCGTTCGAGCACACGGTCGCTCAGCGGGTTTTTCGAATCGAGATCGAAGCCCGCGTTCACGCGGTCCCATCGCTCCACCCATGGCACTTGCACGTCATAACGCAGGCCGAGATTGAGCGTTAATCCTTTGCGAACCTTCCAATCCGTTTGCAGAAAGAAGCCGAAGTAAGGCCAGCTTCGATAGTAGGTGTCGTTCCAGTCGACGAACCCTGTGCCGGGGATGCCAAGCAGAACGTCGGCGATGCCGGAGCCGTCGCGATTGTTGCCCCCGCGCAGCGGAAACTGCTGCGTGCCGTAACGCGTGAATTGCAACTGCCCGTTGGCTTGGCCGATCGAGCCGGTGCCTTGTCCGGCGTAGACGAGATCGGCGCCGAGCTTGATCGTCTTCGAGCCGCGCACCATCGAAAATGTTGGCGCGAGATTCCACTGGTTCGAAGTCGTCCACGTGTAGAGATTGGCGCCGTTGCCGAACAGGCTCGAGGCCTGATCGATGATGATGCGCGGAGGGAAGTTCGTGGTCGATGTCGGCGCACGCAAAACACTGGTCATGCCGAGATCGGCGGCGGTGATGCCGCTTTCGATGTCGGCGCCGGGGAAATACGAAGTGAAGCGGCCGTACGAGAGCCGCGTGTCGAACACAAGCGCGGGCGTAAGCACGCGCGTGTAGCTGATGATGGCGTTCAGATTCGTCCGCTGCGAGTTGATGTTGCCGCTGGCCGCGGGGCCGGGGATGCCGGTTTGGTTCCGATATTCGTGGCCGTGCTGGTACGTGAAGACGCCGTTCAAACGCGAATTCTGATCGAGAACGCGGTCGATGCGGAACATCGGCTGATCATAACGATAGCGGCCGACGCTGCCCGAGTTTACGAAGTTCTGCGTGATCGCGTTTCCGGCGATGTTCGGTTGCGGAAAGAAGGAGAGGATCTTCTTTCCCACTTCACTGATGCGGCTAGCCGGAAGCGTATTGCCGGGGAAGGGGTCGCGAATGATCGGACTGGCGCAAATGGCCGGCACGTCGACGGTGTTGACGCAGTTGTGGCCGGTGAGCGGATCGAAGATACGGAAGCCGTATTTGGTGAAGTCGCCCGCGATCAGATCGGGCGGCGGCGTGTTGGCGACAACCGGAAACGGAACGATTTCGCGGAACCCTTCGAAGCTGAAAAAGAGAAAGTCTCGATCCTTGCGCAGCGCGCCGCCGATGACGCCGTTGAACTGATGCGTGATGTGTTTGCCACGCGGCGCGCCGACGAGATTGTTCTGCGTGTAGTTCGCGTCGAAAATCTGGTTGCGCATGAAGTCGGCGACCGATCCGCGCCAGCGATTCGTGCCCGACTTCAACGTTGTGTTCACCGAGCCGCCGCCGGTGCGGCCGATCGCGGCGTCGTAGGTGTTTGTCATTACCTTGAACTCTTGGATAGCATCGACGTTCGGCGATACTTGCCAGGAGCCAGTCAGGCTGATCGGCGCGCCGTTGAGCGAGAAGCTGTTTGATCCGGAAACGCCGCCGTTCATCACATACGAACCGTTCGTGTCCCAGCCGCGTGTGCCGCTGAAGCCGCTGCTGCCGAACTGCTCTTGCGTGAACAGCACGCCGGGGGCGAGGTCCATCAGCATGTACACCTGCCGGCCGTTGAGAGGGTATTCGGACGTTTGCAAGGCGTCGAAGTTCAGTCCGCCCGACGCGTCGGCGGTCTGAATATCGACGGCGGATTCGGTGACCGTAACCTGCTCGGCCACCGAGCCGATCGTGAGCGCGAAATTTTGCTCCATCTTCTGCGACACCATCAACTCGATACCCTCTTGCCGGTACAGTTTGAAGCCGGTCGCTTCGACAGTGACATCGTAGGTCGAAGGATTCAGAAAGTTGACGGAGTAGAAGCCTTCGGAGTTCGTTAATACTTGCGAGGCCTGGTTGGTGTAACGCTGCACAATGCGTACGCGGGCCTTTGGAATGGCGGCGCCGGTAGGATCGGAAACGGTTCCGGAAAGCGTTGCGCGAAAATCTTGCGCGTGCGCCGCGCAGAACACGAAGAGAAGCAGTGTCAGCCGCATTAACGTTGAGGAGTCGCGATCGTGATGTTGCGGAACTTCAAGCCGCCGGTGTGATCGCCCTGAATATAGAACGGGCCGGGTTGATCTTCATTGCCATCCAGCGCGCCGCCGGTGATGCCTTCGATCTCTTGATTGGCGATCGTCGTAACGCCGTTGCGAACAACCGTCAGCATGCGGCCGACGAGCGTGATATCGAACGTATCCCATTCGCCGGGTTTGCGCGGAAGATCTCCTTGCGGCGCGATGCGGCCATACACTGAACCGATGCGGCGCTCGGGCGGATTGCTCGTCAGCGGCTCGTATTCCAGCTGAATTTCGTAACGCCCGCGGAGGTAGAAACCGCTGTTGGCGTGGTCGGGGCAAAGCACTTCAAAGTGGAGTTTGAAGTCGTCGAACTTGCGCGTCGATTTCAGGTTCGCGCCGTGGTCTTCATTCACGAGCAGCCCGTCTTTCACGACCCAGTGGCTTTTTGATGCGGTACCCACCGGTTCCCATCCCGCGAGCGATTTGCCGTCAAACAGCGGCGCTGGCTTCGACCACAATTTCGGCGCGGTGCGCTTCAACTCCGGTGCGCGCACGCCGATCAACACAAGCGTGGAGTCACCGCGCTTTTGAATGCCGGTGAGTTTGTCGCCGGCAGCATCGAGTTCCCACGTCAACACCGGGCCCTTGGTGTTAGCGCGGCTGATCGTGAGAGAGAGATGTTTGCCGTTGAGCGTCGCATTTTCGAGTTTGTAAACATTGCCGCCCGTTGGCTGATACCAGACATCCAGCACGCCGTTGACTTCCTTGATACCGAGCCAGCTCGCGCGCTGCCCGGTGGGCGTTTGGATGTTGAAATTCCAGCGGCCGAGGAACGGGTTCTTTCCTTGCGCGGCGAGCGCGGCGGCGGCCAAGAACGTGACGGCGATGAGCCTTTGCATGAGTCGAAGTTTACCGCAATTGGGTACGGTATAATGGGTTTGACAGCAAGGCGAGCGGGAGTAACTCAATGGTAGAGTCACAGCCTTCCAAGCTGTTGGTTGCGAGTTCGATCCTCGTCTCCCGCTCCATCCCAGCCGCCCCGGAATCAGCGGGCGGGAAAAGGCCGGGCCTGCGGCGCCTCAAGCACGCTGGGAAACTCACGCCGCAGACGTAGCGATGTCTGTTTGGCGTTCTCTGCCTTGGCTTCCTCGCCGAGTCGAAAATAGAGTTGCGAGAGTAGAACCCACGGTTGCGCGTTCTTTGGATCGACAATCGTCGCCGACTCCAATTCGATCAACGCCTCTGGCACACGGTCGAGATTGGAAAGAGCCCGCGCCAGCGAGACCCGCGCCGGGGCGTAGCCTGGGCGAATTGCGATCGCCTTTTGAAGCGGCTCGATCGATTCCGCGTATTTCGACTGCCGCACCAGCAGATCCCCGTAGAAATAGTAGGGCTCTTCATAGTTGGCATCGAGAGCCATGGCGCGTTGCAAATGCGCCAACGCCTTTTCGGTGGCGCCGCGTTTTTGGAGATGGAAGCCGGCCTCGAATTGGGCGCGCGCCGAATCCGGAAATTTCGCCGCAGCCTCGGCGGCGAGCAACGAAGCCGTGTCTTGATTGCCTGCGTCTTGTAATGCCTTGATGGAGATCAAATAGAGGTTGATATCGTTGGGCGCGGAGCGGAGGGCCTGCCTCGCCATCGAGGCCGCTTCGTGAAAATATCGCCCTTTGCTGTACTCGAGACTGACAACCTGCATTAGCTTCACGTTCGCCGGCTGAAACCGGAGCGCCGCGAGCCATGCGCGGATCGCTTCCTCTCGCCGTTCCAAGTGCTGGAAGTTCTGGCCGCGTATTAGGTGAACCTCGTAGCGCGGCTGAAGCGTCGCCGCGCGGTCCAGCAACGGTACGGCATCCGCCGAGCGTCGCTGGCGGTGGAGCATCACGCCAAGATTGAACAGTGAGGCGTGATGGTTGGGGGCGCGGCCCAGCGCTTCTTTCCATAATTTTTCGGCCGACACGGCGTCTCCCGCTTGCGCCGCCTCCAGAGCACGAGCGGCGAGTTGATCGGCGGCCGCCTGCAAAAGTGCGACAGCGAGCAAGACGGTCGTCATGGGCGCGTTCCGGAGC
Source organism: Acidobacteriota bacterium (assembly GCA_016871135.1). Lineage (GTDB taxonomy): Bacteria > Acidobacteriota > Terriglobia > Bryobacterales > Bryobacteraceae. The sequence continues at coordinate 4,866 of VFZQ01000425.1, forward strand.
TCCCTTCCTTCAAACGCACCGTAGCGTTGGCGGCATGGGCAGGAAAAGTTTCGGTTACGCCGGTGGGCCACATGACGGTTATCCGGTCGACCTTATTTGCCGCGCCGAGACCGAAATGCAAGCGGCGATCGTTTTGCGACAGAAAGCTCGACTGGCTGAGAACGGCCTGCGTTTGTTTACCGCCGGCGGATTCGATTGTGACAACAGCGCCAATCGCGGAGCGGTTCGATGCAACGCCTTCCAGTTCGATACGGATCCAATGGGCGCCGCCGCGCAGCGTATTGAGCAGAAGCGAAGGGCGCTCTCCCATGTTCAACACGGCGACATCGATATCGCCGTCATTATCGAAATCGCCAAACGCGGCGCCGCGGCTGGAGTGGCGAGCGCCGACCGCGGGACCGGCGAGTCCACTGACATCTTCAAATTTCCCGTCACCGAGATTGCGGTAAATGACGCGGGTCTGCCGGTAGGATTCGCCGGGACCGTCTTTGAGTTCCGG
>VFZQ01000426.1 GCA_016871135.1 Acidobacteriota bacterium
CCGATCGCGCCATCGAGGAGATCGTCAAATTACTCGCAGCCTAACCTCAAAATGTTGAAGTACTCTGATTTAGAATCTTTGATTCAAGAATCTATTTGCCGGCGGACTCGATGGCCGGTACAATCCGAAAGTCTTCAACACCGCCGTCGTCATCGACGCCACCAGCGGTACGCCCGTTACTACAGCGACCGGCTCGATGAGTTTTTCTCGCGCGTTTCACAATCTCGTCGTGCTGCCCAACGGCGAAGTCTTCGTCGCCGGTGGCAACTCCTCCGGTACAAAGTTTAGCGATGCCGGCGGAATTCTCCCCGCGGAAATGTGGAATCCCACCACGGGTCTTTGGCGAACACTTCCGTCTATGGCCGAACCGCGCGGTTATCACTTCCTCGCCATCCTGCTTCGCGATGGCCGCGTTTGGGCTGGCGGAGGCGGCCTTTGCGGTTGCGTAGCCGATCACCTGAACGGCCAAATCTACTCGCCTGGATATCTATTCAACGCCGACGGTTCCGCCGCCAATCGCCCACAGATAAACCTCGCGCCCAACGATCTCAAGCCCGGTCTCACCATCGGCGTCACCGGTTCGGACGATATTACCGGCTTCCGCCTCATTCGCCTCCAAGCCACCACACACGGCTACAATTCCGACCAACGCTACGTCCCTGTCACCCACACCAAAACCGGCACGGGCAGCTACTCACTCACCCTTGACTCCAGTCAGGATGTTCTTGTCCCCGGCGGGTACTGGCTGTTCGCCGTGAATGCCAACGGTACGCCTTCCATCGGCTACAACGTTCAGGTCTATACAACCGCAACTTGGCCCGGCGGCGCCGGCGGCGAAACGAATCTCGCCATCGGCAAGTCCGCAACACAATCTTCGACCGCTTCTGGCGGTGTCGCCGCCCGCGCTGTCGATGGCAACACGAACGGCGACTTCTCGCAGAACTCAGTCATCCAAACCAACAGCCAGTCGCAACCCTTCTGGCAGGTCGATCTCGGTGCACGAGCCCAGATCGCCAACGTAAAAATCTGGAATCGCTCTGACTGCTGCGCCGCCAATCTGACCAACTTCCACGTCTTCGTTTCCGACCAGCCGTTCACCGGAACCACCGTCGCGCAGTCGCAGGCTCAAGCCGGCGTAACCGATATTCCTCACTCCGGCACCGCCGGCGCGACGGTGACACTCGCCGTTAATCGCTCGGCGCGGTACCTCCGCGTCCAACTCGAAGGAACTGCCGCGCTGAACTTCGCCGAGTTCGAGGCCATGGGTATCGTCATCACCAACAACCCACCTTCGGTGTCGATTACATCGCCCGCTCCGGGAACGTCGGTTCCCGCGCCCGGCTCGTTCACAATCGCCGCTAACGCCTCCGATCCGGAAAACAATCTCTCCAAAGTTGAGTTCTATAACGGCGCCACCAAGCTCGGCGAAGACCTCGTCGCCCCCTATAGCTTCGTCTGGAGCGGAATCGCCGCCGGCAACTACACCATTACCGTCCGAGCCATCGATACCCAAGGTCTTTTTACCGACGCCTCCGTCAACGTCTCCGTCACCTCCGCCGGTAATGCCGCGCCAACGGTCTCGATTGTGAGCCCGCTCAGCGGCGCCATGTTCACCGCCGCTGCCGACGTCGTATTTAACGTCACCGCCGCCGATCCCGATAACAACCTCCAAAAGGTTGAACTCTTTAACGGCGCCGTAAAAGTCGGCGAACTCACCGCCGCTCCCTTCACCTTCACCGTTCTCAACCTCGCAGCCGGAACATACTCCTTCAGCGCCAGAGCCACCGACTTTCCCGGTCTCAGCGCCACCGCCGCCATTACCATCCGCGTTGTCAATCGCCAGATCCAATCGCTCCGAGGCGTTCCGGTTCCCGATCCCGCCGCGATCAACTCGTACATCAAAAACCGGCCCGCCGCCGTAGCGCTCGGCAAGGCGCTTTTCTGGGATATGCAAGTTTCCAGCGACGGCGCCGTCGCCTGCGCCAGTTGCCACTTCCATGCCGGCGCCGACCTTCGCCTCAAGAATCAGATGAACCCCGGCACGCTCCGGACCGGTACGCCGCCGATGACGTTCGATAACTCCCGCACCGGCTCACCAAACGGTCCGAACTACACCACCGTCGCCGGTGATTTCCCCCGCCACGTACTCACCGATCCCGCCAACCCGAATTCCGCCGTGGTCTACACGAGCAAGGACGTCTTGGGCTCCCACGGCCAATTCCTGCGCAACTACACCTCCGCTACCGCAGGCGCCATCGCCGACGCCTGCGCTATCGCCCCCGATCCTATTTTCGGCGCCGCGCGCCGCTCCACGGGCCGCAACACACCGCCCGTCATCAATGCCATATTCAACGTCCGCAACTTCTGGGATGGCCGCGCCAATTCGATCTTTAACGGTGTTGACTCGTTCGGCCCGCGCAACACAAACGCCCGCATCTATCGCGGCAATCCCCCGGTCGCGCTCGCGGTCTCTCTCGACAACGCCAGCCTCGCTTCCCAAGCCGTTGCCGCGCCTCTCAATAGCTCGGAAATGTCGTGCGCCGGCCGCACCTGGCCCGAAATCGCCAAGCGCCTTCTCGCCGCTTCCGCTCTCGCGCGTCAAAACGTTCTGACCACTGACTCGGTCCTCGGATCATACTCCCGTGGCGCCGCCTTGAAAGGCCTCAACAAGACCTACCTCGAACTCGTCCAAGCCGCCTTCGCCGACGACCTCCACACCTCGCCCACAGCCGTCAATATCGGCGGAACGAATTACACGCAGGCGCAGGCCAACTTCTCCCTCTTCTTCGGACTCGCTCTCCAGCTCTATCAGGCGACCCTCGTCTCCGACCAGGCGCCGATCGACACCTACTTTGCTCCTTACCCGTCGGCTAGCGTCGAAACCGCCTCGGCCCTTACGCCCGAGCAAATCACCGGTCTGAACGTCTTCAACGGCAAAGGCCGATGCGCGAGTTGCCATCATGGCCCGCAGTTGACCAATGCCGCCACTCCCGCCCGCGAAGCCAACGCGTTCGGCGCGTTGATTTCGAAGATGCTCATGGGCAACGGCTCGCCCGCGACTTACGACATCGGATACTACAACATCGGCGTGCGGCGCACCTCCGAGGACCTCGGCATCGGCGGTGTCGACCCGTTCGGCAACCCGCTCTCCATCACTCGGCAAATCAAGGCCGGCGCCAATGTTGACGGTATCTCCATCGACCCCTGCACCTTCGCCGTCGAGCCCTGCTTGCCGCTCAACGCCACCAGCCGCGATGCGGTTGATGGCGCTTTTAAGACGCCGTCGCTTCGAAACGTCTCACTGACCGGGCCCTACTTCCACAACGGTTCGCTCGCCACCCTCGAAGAAGTCGTCGACTTCTACAATCGCGGCGGCGACGCCACCACCATCGCCGGTGGCGACTCCACGGGCTTCGGCCCCAATAGTTCGAACTCGCATCCCGATATCGGCCCGCTCGCCCTCACCGCCATCGAAAAGCAGTCGCTGGTTACGTTCCTCAAGACCGCGCTTCTCGACACCCGAGTCCAATTCGAACGCGCCCCCTTCGATCACCCCGAACTCCCGCTTCTCAACGCCGGCAACGAGTTCGTGCTCGTCCCCGCCGTCGGCTCCACCGGTCGCGCGACGCCGCTCCCGGCCTTCGCCGACGTCCTCGCCGCCGGCGGACTCGGCTATTCCATCGTCACCCCCGCCACGCCGCCAACAGTCGCCATCACCGCGCCGGTCAACGGCTCCGCTTTCACCGCACCCGCGAACGTCACTGTCACCGCCACCGCCACACCCGCGTCCGGCACGATCGCGAAGGTCGATTTCTTCACCGGCGCCTCGCTGATCGCTTCTGTGTCGACCGCGCCCTACACAACGACGCTCTCCAGCTTACCCGCCGGCGCCTACACGATCACCGCAACCGCGACCGATTCCAACGGCGCGTCGTCTTCCGTCGCGGTGTCGTTCACCGTCGGCACTCTCGTTCCGCCAAGTGTCAGCATCACCGCACCTGCCAACAACGCCAGCTTCGTGGCCCCGGCCAGCGTGACCATCAATGCCAACGCAACAACCACGCAAGGCACGATCACACAAGTCGAGTTCTACAACGGCGCCACGCTTCTCGGCACCGATACCACTTCGCCGTACAGCTTCGCTTGGTCTAACGTTGCCGCCGGCAACTACACGCTCACCGCCAGGGCGATCGGATCAAATGGCGTGTCCAGTGCTTCCGCGCCGGTTACCATTACGGTCACAACAGTTGCCGTCCCCGTCGCTCTTGGCCGCTGGCCGCTGGACACCGTGAGTGCAGGATCGAGCCCCAATCTCTCCGCCTCCAACAATCCGCTGCTAATCACCGGGCCTTACACGCTGACCCCCGGTCAGATCGGTCAGGCGATTCAATTCGACGCCGCGAGCTCGGTTGCGCGCACGCAGAGTCAGGTTATCGATCCCTCGCAGAGCTTTACCGTTTCGGCTTGGGTGAAGTTGACCTCCGTAGCTGGGACACAGACCTTTGTCAGCCAATCGGGTACGGCTGTGTCGAGCTTTTACCTTCAGCTCGGTGGTTGGCTGCGTGGACGGTTCACATTCGATCTATATCCCAGTGATTCAACCAACGCTGTCGACGCCGTAGTGGACGGATCGACGGTTCCACAGCCTGGTGTCTGGTACCATGTCGCCGGTGTCCACAACGCAACGGCCAAAACGATCCGGATCTATGTCAATGGCGTCCTGGAAGGCGAAACGCCTGCTCCATTGGGTGGTTTTGTCAGCAATGCGCCTCTCACCTTCGGGCACGCCATTTGGAGCGGTGCCCGCGCTGACGGCACCGCCGCCGCCATCGACGATGTGCGCGCGTTCAACTCTGCGCTGACCGCTACCGACGTTCTTGGTGTCTATAACGACCGGAATTCCGTCGCCGGCCCGAGCATTTCCATCGTCGCGCCGAGCAACAACGCCAGCTTCGTGGCCCCGGCCTGCGTGACCATCGACGCCAACGCAACAACCACGCAAGGCACCGTCACGCAAGTCGAATTCTACAACGGAGCGACACTGCTGAACACCGACACAACAGCGCCGTATTCCTTCAACTGGGCCAACGTCGCCGCCGGCAACTACACACTGACCGCCAAGGCCATTGGCTCGAACGGAACATCGACGACATCCGCCCCGATAGCAATCGTCGTCACCGCGCCCGTCCCGCCAAGTGTCAGCATCACCGCACCCGCCAACAACGCCAGCTTCGTCGCCCCGGCCAGCGTGACCATCGACGCCAACGCAACAACCACGCAAGGCACCATCACGCAAGTCGAGTTCTACAACGGCGCGACACTGCTCAACACCGACACCACGGCGCCGTATTCCTTCCCGTGG
>VFZQ01000427.1 GCA_016871135.1 Acidobacteriota bacterium
GAACGAAAAGCCCGGCAAATCCGGCTTCGCGCACCTGTTCGAGCATCTGATGTTCAACGGTTCGAAGAACTTTAACGACGACTACTTCCAGGCACTCGAACGCCTCGGGGCCACCGACATGAACGGTACGACCAACAACGACCGCACCAACTATTTCCAAAACGTTCCTACCGGCGCTTTGGATCAGGTTCTCTTCCTCGAATCCGACCGCATGGGGCACCTGCTCGATGTCGTCGACCAAAAGAAACTCGACATTCAGCGCGGTGTTGTGCAAAACGAGAAACGGCAGTATGAAAACGAGCCATACGGTCTGGCGTATGAACTGATCACCAAGGCGGTCTATCCGCCCGGCCATCCGTATTCATGGACCGTGATCGGATCGATGGAAGATCTGAACGCGGCGTCGTTGAAAGACGTGCAGGAATGGTTCAAACAGTATTACGGCGCGGCGAACGCGGTCATCGTGATCGCCGGTGACATCGACGCCAAGACCGCGAAGGAAAAGGTCGAAAAATACTTCGGCTGGATTCCACCCGGCCCGCCGCCTGTGCGCCATCGGGAGTGGATTTCCAAGCGCACCGGCGAGCAGCGCCAAACCGCCGAAGACCAAGTTGCGCAAGCGCGCGTCATCAAAGTCTGGAACGTACCTTCGGTCGGGACTTACGATTCCGAAATGCTCGACATCGCGGCTTCGGCGCTGGGCACGGGCCGCACTTCGCGTATGTACAAAAGGTTAGTGTTGCAGGACCAATTGGCGAGCGCGGTGCAAGTGGACAACGAGTCGAACGAAATCGGAGGGAACTTTTCGATCACCGCGACCGCGCGCCCCGGCGTGCCATTGGCCAAACTCGAAGCTGCGTTAAACGCGGAGCTGGCGGCGTTCCTGCACACCGGCCCGACGGAGGCAGAACTGAAGCTAATCAAGACCCGGATGTTGTCGGGCTTTTTGAACGGCATCGAGCGCATCGGCGGCTTCGGCGGGAAATCGGACCGGCTGGCCGCGTGCGAAGTTTTCGCGGGCGATCCCGGCTGCTACAAAAAGTCGATCGAGACGACGGAAAAGGCGACGTGGAATGAAGTGAAGCGCGTTGCAAACGCGTGGCTATCCGACGGCGTGTACACGCTGGAGATACATCCGAAGTCAAAGTTTAAGGAGTTTTCGAAGGACGTCGACCGATCGAAGCTCCCCGTTGCCGGCGCACCTGCGATGCTGCGCGTACCGCCGATGCAGAAAATGACGCTGTCGAACGGGCTGAAGGTCGTTCTTTCCGAACGCCATGAAACGCCAACCGTCTCGATGGCCATGCAATTCGACGCGGGTTACGCGGGCGATCAGTTCAGCGTGCCCGGCACGGCGTCTCTTGTGAACCGCACATTGACCGAAGGCACGGCGAAAACCACTGGACCGGCCATAGCGGAAAAAACCGCGCAGTTGGGCGCCTCGATAGCGGCTTTTTCCAATCTCGATATGTCGTCGGTCAATCTGACCGCGCTGAAGATGAACCTCGACGAATCGCTCGATCTCTACGCCGACGTGATTCGCAACCCAGCCTTCCCGCAGGCGGATTTCGACCGATTGAAGAAGCTGCAATCCGCCGGCATTCAACGCGAGAAGAACGAGCCGAACAGCATGGCGCTGCGCGTGTTCCCCGGACTGCTCTTCGGCAAAGGCCACGCGTATTCGAACCCCTTCACCGGCAGCGGCACCGAAGCCAGCGTGGCGCAGATCACGCGCGAAACGCTGGTCAAGTATCACTCGACCTTCTTCCGGCCGAACAACGCCGTGCTGCACATCGTCGGCGACACGACGCTCGATGAGATGAAGCCGAAGCTCGAAAAATTGTTCGGCGACTGGACCCGCGCCGACGCGCCGAAGAAGAACCTGGCGCAGGTGCAGCATCGCGAAAAGACCGCCGTCTACATCATCGATAAGCCCGGCGCGATTCAATCGACCATCATGGCGGGCCACATCGCCCCGCCGACGAACAATCCCGACGAGGCGGCCATCGACGTCTTGAACACCACGCTCGGCGGCGCGTTCACGTCGCGCCTCAACATGAATCTTCGCGAGGACAAGCACTGGAGCTACGGCGCGTTCACGACCTTCGTCGACGCGCGCGGCCAGCGGCCGTTCCTGGCGATGGCGCCCGTGCAGAGTGACAAGACCAAGGAGTCTCTGCAAGAGATCGTGAAGGAGTTCCGCGCGATCATCCGCGACCAACCGGTTACGGAAGAGGAATTGAAGAAGACGCAGGAGACGCTGACGCGGTCGTTGGCCGGCCAACGCGAAACGAAGGCGGGACTGCTCAGCGATTCGCTCGCGATCAACCGCTTCGGCTTGGCGGAGGATTACTTTACGGCGTACACCGGGCGCGTCAACGCTCTGAAGCGCGCCGACATCAACGGCGTGGCCGAGAAGATCCTGCGCCCCGAGAAGATGGTGTACGTCATTGTCGGCGACCGCGCGCAGATTGAAAAGGGCGTGCGCGAGCTCAACCTTGGCGAGGTCAGATTTCTTGACGCGGATGGGAATGTGGTCAAGTAGCGGCTATACTGGGGGCGAGATGGCTGCCACGTATTGTGAGATCGGGACGATGATCACGCGCGACCCAAGATTGCGTGGGGGGCGTCCCATAATTGCGGGCACCGGCACTTGTGTTCGCACGATCGCGATTGCGAGCAACAAGGGTTATTCTCCCGAAGAGATAGCCGCAGACCGTTCCCACCTGACGCTTGCACAGATTCACGCGGCCCTGGCGTTCTACCACGCCAATAAGAGTGAGATCGACGCCGATATTGAAGCCAATGAGCGTGCCTACGATGAGGGCGCTCGGAACTCGGGTCGCCCGATCGTCCCCTAGCGAATGAAACTGTATCTCGACGAGGATACCTCTCACCACAGCATTTTGGCGGCGTTGCGAAGTCGGGGCATTAACGTTGTGAGTTCGTTGGAGGCCGGCATGGATGGCCGCGAGGATGAGGACCACCTTGTGCTTGCGGCGGCGCAGGACCGGGTCATCGTGACCGGCAACGTGGGCGATTTCGCGTTACTCCATACGGAGTGGGCATCTGCTGGCAGGCCGCATAGCGGCATCATCATCGCGACCCAGCAACGCTACTCGACGGGCGAATTTGTAAGGCGAATTTTGCGAGTCGTGTCTTCGAGAGTCGCCGTCAGAAACGGCTTGTTCTTTCTCTCTAACTTTTGAACGAGGGGCTGTCGCCATAACCCGGCTTATCACCGTGTATCCGGACCCCTTCCAGGTGAAACTCAATCGACTCGGGCATTGGCTGGACTGTTTTTGCGAAAGTCGCCGCAGCCACAACGCAGCCAAGCAACTCCGTCTCTATTGGACCGATACAAATCTCGTAGTCCCTCACTGCGTCACCAACACCGGCCCGCCCGCCATCACCACCACCGTATGTTCAAAATGCGCGGCCCAGCTCCGATCCCCCGTCCGCAGCGTCCATCCATCCCTCTCCTTCACCACTTCGCGCGTCCCAGCCGACAGAATCGGCTCAATGGTAATCACCAGCCCCTCGGTCAACCGCGCCCGGCAGTTGGGGTCCTTGAAGTTCGGTATCGACGGCTCCTCATGAATTGTCCGCCCCACACCATGGCCGCACAGATCGCGCAGGACATGGAAGCCGTCCGCGCGGACTCGCTTGTCGATCTCACGCCCAATATCGTAAGCCCGATTCCCCGGTCTCGCCGCCGATAGTCCCGCGGCAAACGACGCCTCCGCGCTGCGCCGCAGCCGCTTCCCGAGTTCGGTGCCGCGCCCCACCTCCACCGTAACGGCCGCGTCGGCGTAATAACCGTCCTTCGACGCGACCAGATCAAGCTTCACCAGATCGCCATCTCGCAGCACGCGCTTTCCCGGAACGCCGTGAATCGCTTCCTCATTCACGCTGATACAAAGCTGCCCCGGGAAACCGTAAACCGCAGGCGGAGCCGATTCCGCCCCTTCAAGCGCCAGCAGCCGCCCGCCGATCTCATCCAAATCGCGCGTCGAAACGCCCGGCTCAACCGCCGAAGCAACCCCATCGAGAACCAGGCGCACCACGCGCCCGATCTCCTTCAACCTCTCGAAATCCCGCCAAGTGCCGATAGACATGTTGGCGACTATAGCAACATTTTCAAAACGGAAATGGGGCCAAGGGCGTCAAACCCAATAGTTGGTATACTCGAATCGGAAGCTGGAGGTATTGGCATGGCCGAAACTCGCCGCCGTCTAAACTGGATCGTCCCCGCGGTCATCATTGTGTCTTCGGTGCTGGGTGGCGTTGTCGGCCCCTTGGTCTCCGACGCCAACGCAGCCACCAGCGAGGACGAAATCTCCTCGGCGATCCGTACGTTTTCAAAGGTTTACGACGCGGTCGAAAAGAACTTCGCCGACAAGGTCACCTCCGATAAAGCCGTTTACAAAGGCGCCATCCCCGGCATGCTTCGGACGCTCGATCCGCACTCGAGCTTCTTCGATCCCCGCGACTTCCAGCAGATGCGCGAAGATCAACGCGGTCACTATTATGGCGTCGGCATGACCGTGAGCGAGCGCAACCGCCGCACCGTCGTCATCGCGCCGTTCCCCGGTTCGCCCGCTTACAAAGCCGGCATTCGCCCCGGCGACACCATCATCTCCGTCCAAGACAAACGCACCGACGGGCTGACGACAACCGAAGTCGCCGACATCCTGAAAGGCCCAAAGGGCACCCCTGTGCAGGTCGTCGTCATGCGCGACGGCGTTGACAAGCCGTTGACGTTTAACATCATCCGCGACGAAATTCCGCGCAAGTCCGTGCAGGACGCCTTCTTCGTCAAGCCCGGCGTGCTCTACATCGACATCGAATCGTTCAACGAAAACACCAGCAAGGAAGTGGAAGACAACTTCAAGCGCGTGGGCGAACAGAACGTCAAGGCTTTGATTTTGGACCTCCGCGAAAACCCCGGTGGACTGTTGAACGAAGGGGTCTCGGTCGCCGGGCGCTTCCTGCAGAACGGCCAGACCGTCGTCTCGCACCGTGGCCGCGCATCGGCCGAACGGCCCTACGTCGCGCGTAACGGTTCGTCGAAACGCACCTACCCGATCGTTGTGATGGTCAATCGCTACTCCGCTTCGGCCGCCGAAATCGTCGCCGGCGCGCTGCAGGATCACGATCGCGGCTGGATCATCGGCGACAACACCTTTGGCAAAGGACTGGTGCAGACCGTTCACCCGATGAGCGATTCCACCGGCCTCGCGCTGACCACGGCGAAATACTACACGCCGTCGAACCGGTCGATCCAGCGCGACTATCAGAACATCTCGTTCCTCGATTACTATTACCGCCGCGACACCGCTACCCAGAACCCC
>VFZQ01000428.1 GCA_016871135.1 Acidobacteriota bacterium
AATCTTTGATTCAAGAATCTACTATGTCGATGCGAAGCACCAGATGGTTGCCGTGCCAGTGCAGGCCGCCGGCACGTCGTTCCAAGCGGGCGCGCCTGTTCCGCTGTTCGAAGTGAAAAACATCGCGATTCCGCACACCGACGGTAAGCGGTTCCTCGGGCTTATACCGCTTGCGGAGCAGGAGAAGCCCGTCTTGAATGTCGTTTTGAACTGGACGGCGGCGCTGCCTGCGCGACGGTAACGATAGCGCGGGCGCTATCGTTAGATAAAATCGTGAAACGAGTTGTGATCGACACAAATGTTCTCACCGGCGCGTTGCTCTCCGCCGATGGAGGGCGACAATTGTCTAATTGAGTACGCTGTGGCGGGCGCGGCGGAAGTGGTCGTGACCCACAACTACCGCGACCTTGTGAATGCCGAGCTTCGCTTTCCAGAGATTCGAATCGTCAAACCTGAAACATTCCTGGAGGAACTTCGATGAGCACCGTTACGCTACGAATGGAAGCAGCCAAGCACGCGCGGCTGCGGCAGTTGGCGGCGTCCCAGGGCATCAGCATGAACAAGCTGATGGATGAACTCGCGACGATTGCGCTGGCGCAGTACGATGCCGAGACGCGGTTTCGCGCGCGGGCGGAGGCGGGGTCGGCCGCGAAGGGGTTGCGGCTGCTGGCGAAGCTGGACCGGAGTTTTAAGGCGCAGGCGGGGCGTTGAGGATGGCGCGGAGGCGCGCGACGAGATCGGGAAGACTCTCGTTAACGGTGTCCCAAATGATGTCTTCGTTCACGTCGGCGTAAGCGTGTGCGAGGCGATTGCGAATGCCGATGATCTTGGACCACGGTATTTCGGGAATCGACTGCCGAGTTTCAATCGACACTTTGGATGCCGCTTCGCCGACGATTTCGATCGTTCGCATCACGGCGAGCAGCGTCAGCCGGGAGCGAGCATCGGCCAGACCGATGGCCTCCTCGGCGTACTCGAGCATGTGCGTCAACCGCGTGCGATCGGAGTCATTCATAGATCGGCAGGGCGTTTCTGACTACCTCGTCGCGAAAGAAGCGGCTTAGGTCTTCCTTGGTCCGGACATCGACTTTCCTGCCCAAAAGCGAGCCGAGGTCTTCCTCCATCCCAACCACCGTAAACAGCGTCGGATGAGATCCGGGCACGAATTCGACAAGCATATCGATATCGCTCTCGGGCCGGAAGCGATCGGTCAGCACCGAGCCGAATAGCGATAGTCGCTTGACGTGATACTGCTTGCAGATCTCGGCGATCTCAGCTTGCGGAACGGTGATCGGCAGCGTCGTCATGCCTTCAGCCTAGCGCACTCCGTAGATGCCTCGCACCGCCGTTCCGGGGAACACGTTGGGCACGGTTTTACCGTTTTCGACAACAACAACGCCGTTGACGATCACGTGCGGAATGCCCTCGGCGAACTTCGGGCCGGTTTGATAGGTGCCGGTGTCTCTGACCGTGGCCGCGTCGAAGACGGTGATATCGGCGTCGGCGCCGACTTTGATGCGGCCCTTGTTTTTCATTTGCGGCGCGAGGGGTTCGAGGCGCTGCGCGGGCAGGAGCGTCATGCGTCGAATGGCTTCCATCAACGTCGCCACTTTCAGCTCTCGGACGTATTCGCCGAGGACCTTGCTAAACGTCCCGCCGCCGCGCGGGTGCGCGCCCGCCGCGTAGGGCATCGTGTCGGATGCGATCATCACGAACGGCGACGCCAGCACCTGCTTGATCCACTCTGGCTTCATCGAGTGCAGGATCAAAATGCCGCCCTGTTTGCGGTACTTTTCGAACGTCTCCTTGGTGAGGCGCTCGCCGGTGGCTTGCCATTGCAGATCGTTGTAGGTCACGCCGAGTTGTTGCTGCCAACCGTCGTCGAACAGCGCGCTCTCGATGAAGGTCGAACCGGCGGTGTAGGGATAGGCCTCCGTCGTCACGTCGATGCCGCGTTTGCGCGCGCCGGCGATCATTTCGAGATTGGCCAGTACCGCGCCGCGGCTTGAGCTGTTCAGGTGGACAATATGCACCGACGCGCCCGTGCCGATGGCGTTGGCGATCGCCTCTTGCACGCCTTCTTCACCTCGGCCGCGAATGTGCGTAAAAATCGGAACCTTCCAGCGCGCGGCCATCTGGTAAACCTTGAACACTTCGGTGCGCGTCGCGCCGGGCAGATACGCCGGCACCACACCGATACCGAGCGCGCCTTCCTTCAATCCCTTTTCGAGCAAGTAGGCGAGTTGAGAAAACTCCTCGTCCTTCGTCACCGTCATGTTGCGCGAGTTGTCGCCGCGCAGGCCGACGCCGACCTCGATGACATCGGCTTTCGCGGGCGGGATCTCTTTCAACGCAATGCCGCGCGAGGCGGCGTGGCTGATGGTGGCGCCGTAGTTCAGCAGCGCCTTGCCGGCGCGCGTGTCGAGATAGGACTTCATCGCCGACACACCGACTTCGAGTTCAAGCGCCGTGGTCACGCCGTCGTGCGCTTGAAATTCGTTGGCGGCGTTGGTGAGACCGTGCGAGTGGAGGTCGATGAAGCCTGGCGCGACGACGTGGCCTTTGGCGTCGATGGTCTTCTTGGCGGTCACTGCGCGGGTGGTGATCGCGGCGATCTTGCCATCTTTAATGGCGACGTTGCGCACGGCATCGAGGCCCGATTCGGGGTCCATGACGCGGCCGTTCACGATAGCGAGATCGTATTGCGCGAAGGCGGGGAAGGCGAGAAGAAGCAGTTTAGCGAGTGCCATAATTTCCTGTGATCGCCGTGCCCGGGAAAACGCCGGGCACGGTCTTGCCGTTTTCGACCACCGCAACGCCGTTGACGATGACGTGCGGAATGCCTTGCGCGAACTGCGGGCCGGTTTGATAGGTGCCGGTGTCTCTGACGGTCGCGGCGTCGAAGATAGCGAGGTCGGCATCGGCGCCGACTTTGATGCGGCCCTTATTCTTCATCGCCGGCGCGATGGATTCCAGGCGCTGCGCGGGCAGTAGCGACATGCGGCGGATCGCTTCGATCAGCGTCGCGGCCTTCAACTCTCGAACGTATTCGCCGAGGACCTTGCTGTACGTCCCGCCGCCGCGCGGATGTGCGCCGGGGGCGTACGGCATCGTATCGGAAGCCACGATGACGAACGGCGATGACATCGCCATCTTGATCCACTCGGGTTTCATGAGATGCAGGATCACGACGCCGCCCTGCTTGCGGTATTTTTCGAAGGTCTGCTTCGTGAGGCGCTCGCCGGTGGCCTGCCATTGCAGGTCGTTGTAGGTGATGCCAAGCGTCGTCTGCCAGTCGTCGTCGAACAGCGCGCTTTCGATGAACGTCGAGCCGGCGGTGTAGGGATAGGCCTCCGTCGTAATGTCGATGCCGCGCTTGCGCGCGGCGGCGATCATCTCGAGCATCGACGGAATCGTGCCGCGCGTGGAGCTGTTCAGATGCACGATATGCACCGACGCGCCCGTGCCGGCGGCGTTGGCGACAGCTTCCTGAATGCCCTCTTCGGTCCAACCGCGCACGTGCGTGAAGATGGGCACGCGCCAGCGCGCGGCCATCTGATAGACGCGGTAGATTTCGCTGCGCGTGGAGCCGGGCGTGTAGGCGGGCATGACGCCGAGGCCGAGCGCGCCTTCTTTCAGGCCTTGCTCGAGCAAGAACGTCATCTTGCTGTACTCTTCTTCGTCTTTGAGTTGCAGTTCCCTGCCCTGTTCCTTTACGCCGCGCTGCAAGTCGTCGGACGCGGCCCACTTCGCAGTTTCGGCTGAGAGTTCTTTCAGGCCCATCATCCGCGAAGCCGGGTGCGAGGCGGTGGTGCCGAAGTTGAGCATCGCTTTGCCGGTGCGCTCTTTGATGTAGCGCTTCACATCGCTCACGCCGAGTTCAAGTTCAAGCGCGGTCGTCACGCCGTCGTGCGCCTGATATTCGTTCGACGCGTTATTGATGCCGTGCGAGTGGAGGTCGATGAAACCGGGCGCGACGACGAGGCCCTTTGCGTCGATGGTCTTTGCGCCTTTCAGCGGGCGGGGCGAGATCGCGGCAATCTTGCCGGCGCGGATGCCGATGTGGCGCGGGGCGTCGAGGTTCGATTCGGGATCGATCACGCGGCCGTTGGCGATGACGAGGTCGAACTGGGCAAACAGCGGAAGCGCGGCGAGCAGCGCGCGGAGAAAGTACATCTGGCGATTCTATCGGATCCGGACCAGAGATAGAATGGAGTTATGTTGCGTCAATTTGACGTTGTGATTGAGCGGGACGAAGACGGCGTCTACGTCGCCTCGGTCCCGCAGTTACCGGGTTGCCACACCGACGGCACCTCACTCGACGAGCTAATGGTAGAGATCCGCGAGGCCATCGAACTTTGTTTGGAAGTGGAATCCCAGGAGCCGAGCAACCTTGAGTTTGTGGGCATCCAGCGTGTCACCGTCGCGGCATGAGTACGCTGCCGCGTCCGACCGGTAAGGAACTCGTCCGGGCGCTGGAACGTGTCGGTTTCTCGACCGTGCGAGTGCGTGGAAGTCATCGCTTCTTGCGTCACCCCGACGGCCGAGCGACCGTGGTTCCGCTGCGTGTGCGAACGCTCGGACTCGGGTTACTCCGAAAGATCCTGGCGGATTGCGCGATACCGCTTGATCGGTTGAAGGACATGCTCTGAGGCAGCGCTTCCCGCGATTCTATCGCGCCAGCCGCTTGCGCAGTTCGGTGTCGAAGTTCTGCACGAGTTGCAACTGCGCGCCGACATGCTGCGCCGGCTTCGGATCGAACGCCATGAAGATCTGTTTCCCGTCAGGCGAGGGAGTGTAGGACTGTATTCGTCTCGACATCGAGTCCAGCACCAAATTTTCCGACCAGTTCCGCGGGGGCGTCGCCGAGATTGCGCCCCCGCGCGTGTCCACGTCGCTGAACATCACCCGTCCTTCCGGATTCATGAAATACAACCGCTTCCCGTCCAGGGACCATCTTGGCATCGCTCCGCCAACCTTCGAGATCTGCCACCGGCCTCCGCGATCCGGGAAGGAGATAACGAATAATTCCGCCCCCTGCGAACCAGGGACGCCGGCCGCAAGCCACCGGCCGTCCGGCGAGATCTGCGTCGTCACGTTTAAGGAGCTTTCCGGCAGCGTGTGCGGACGGAAACATGGCTCAGGCGCGCCGGCCGTAGGCCGGTCGGGGTCCCCGCTTATCGATACCAACACGCAACCGCGGCTGGCTTGGGAAACCGATTGGTGAGCGAGCTTCAAGCCATCCGGGGTGAACCACAAAGGCCTTCTAGACCCTTCCACTAAGCGAACGGCGGCGCCGCTTCCATCGGCACGAGTCCAAAAGATTCCCTTCGCCGTCCAATACACAACACGCG
>VFZQ01000429.1 GCA_016871135.1 Acidobacteriota bacterium
ACCTCCAGCGGAACCGTCGTATTCAACGTCGCGGAGTTCGGCGATCCCCCGTTCATCTCCAGCGTCCCGAACACGAACGTCTTGTTCCGCCCGTTGTAGAGTTGGCCCGCCGGCCGAATACGTGAAGCGATGCCCGATACCCGGCGCCCGCGCCACCGCAAACGGATTCCGCGCGCGGAACATCGGCGTCGAGTAGTAGTCGGAGAACGTGCCGTGAAACTGATTCGTGCCCGCGCGCGAGATCATCGTCACCTGCCCGATCGTCCCGAACTCCGCCGGCGATCCCGCGATGTCCATGCGCAACTCGGAGAACGATTCGGTCCGGTCCAACAGCGGCCCCGAGGCGAATCCGCCGCCCGATCGCGCAATCGTTGTCCCGTCGATGTTCGCCGCGCCCTGATTCTGCCGGCTTCCCGAAAAGGATACCTGAAAGCCGCCGGTCGTCTTGTTGATCTGCGGCGACAGCGTGAAGTAGTCCCAAGCCCGCCGCAACGTCAGCGGCAACGCGCGCAACACCTCGCGGTCCTTGACATCGGCGATGTTTGACGACTCGGTCTCGATCAACGCCGCGCCGCCCGTCACTTCGACTGTCGTCACCGTATCGCCAACCGCGAGCGAAATGTCGATGCGCCGCGTGTTCAGCGCCGTCAGAACGATCTTCTCCACGACGAACTCCTTGAACCCGGCCGCCTTCGCACGCAGCACATAGGTGCCCTCGCGCAGATTGGCGATCGTGTACACGCCCGCGTCGTTGGTGACGGCCTTATAGACATAGTTCGTGGCGACATCGCGCGCTTCGACCTCGACCTTCGGCACCGCCGCGCCAGAGGGGTCGGAAGCGTTCCCCGTCAGCGTCGCAAACGTCGACTGCGCCGCCAAAGTCGGTGAAAACAGCGCTAGAAAACCGATTAGCCTGAGCATTGTGATTCGTAGACTATCACAATGACTTATCCCTTCGGCGCGTAGTATCCTTTGCGGGCCCGCACAACTAGATCCTTGCGGTCGCGCACCTTAATATCGACCTTATGATACAGCCCGTCGGCCTTCAACGGCTCCGGGCGATAGATGATGTTGTACTGATGCCGCAACTCGTTTGAAATGTTCTCAAACGACTGCGTCAGGTCCTGCACCTGGAACGGGAAGAACGGAATGCCTCCTGTCTCCTCGGCGTAGTACTTGAGCAGCTTGTCGCCTTCCTTTTCGAGCTTCGAGTTGTTCGTCGAAATCGTATAGACCACAACATCGGCCTTCTGCGCCATCTCCAACGCCTGATCGCGCGTGTAGCGCGAGGCGTTGTCGTCACCGTCACCCAGGATGATCATCGCGCGCCGGAACTTGTGCCGCGGCTGATCCTGCATCAGCTTGTCGCGGCACGCATAGAACATCGCGTCAAACAGCGCCGTGCCGCCGCCCGGCCGCAACCCTCGAATCGCCTTGGCCAGCACTTCCGTATCGCCGGTCAGGTCGGCGACCAATTCCGCCGCGCTGTCGTAGCTGATGATCGTCGCCTTGTCCTGCCGCGGCCGCACAACCTGATTGATAAACTCCACCGCCGCCTCTTGCTGGAAGCGGAACCGGTCGCGCACCGAGTTCGACGCATCGACCAGAATTCCGAGCCGCAGCGGCAAATCCGACTCGGCCACGAACTCGATGATCGACTGTTCCTTCTTGCTCTCGGTAATGACGAGGTCGTCCTTGGTCAGGTTGGTGACAAACCGGCCCTTCTTATCGGACACCGTGAACAACATGTTGACACGCGACACATCGAGCACAATGCGGTTGGCGTCGGGGATCTCCTGCGCCATCGCCGCCGCACTAAGACAACCAAGGAATTCGGACCGTTTCATAACAGCTCTGAATCGATGATACCAGCCAACTCCCGCGCAAGGGGTGCTTCGACTGTAACAACTTCGCCGGTCGCCGGACTGCGGAACCGCAGTCGCCATGCGTGCAGGAAGAACCGCTCGGGCAGTAGAGCCGACTCGGCCGCGCCGTAGAGCCGGTCGCCGAGAATCGGATGCCCGATCGACGATAAGTGAACGCGGATCTGGTGCGTGCGGCCGGTGTGGATCGTCACCTCCAGCAGAGAGTGCTTCGCGTAACGCCGTTTGACGCGCCACTCGGTATACGCCGCGCGCCCCGTCTCCAGCCGGCAAGTCATGCGGGTGCGGCGGACCGGATCGCGCGTGATCGGTTTATCGACATGCCCCGACTCGTCCCGCATCACGCCCTGCACGAGCGCGATGTAGGTCTTGCCGACTTCACGGGATTGAAACTGCGCGGCCAGGCTCTGATGCGCCGTGTCATTGCGGGCGACGATCAGAATACCGGAAGTTTCCTTGTCGATGCGGTGCACAATACCCGGGCGGTCTTCGCCGCCTGCATGGGACAACGCGCCGAACCGATGCAGCAGCGCGTTGACGAGCGTGCCGCTATGCACACCCGCGCCGGCGTGCACGACCATGCCCGCGGGCTTGTTGATCGCGATCACCGAAGGATCTTCGTACAGCACTTCGACGGGGATATCTTCGGCCTCAGCGCGCAGCGGCCGGGGGGCCGCCGGTTCAACGGCGATCGCCTCTCCGCCTTTCAGCGTCGCCGACACCCTCGACGGGCGTCCATTCACCGTCGCCTTGCCTGCCTTGATCCAATCCTGCAGCCGCGAGCGGCTGAACTGCGGCAGCTTCGCCTGTAAATAATGATCGAAACGTTGCCCGGAGGCGTCATCCAACGCGGTCCATTCCACGCTTACAGGTTATCCTGAGAGCGTGATCCGAAGCGCAATCGTTCCAGTCGCCGGCCACGGCACACGCCTTCTGCCCGCGACCAAATCGCAGCCCAAAGAGATGCTGGCCGTGGCTCGCAAGCCCATCGTTCAGTACGTCGCCGAGGAGCTTGTCGCCAATCAGATCGAGAGCATCCTGTTTGTGACCGGCCGCAGCAAGTCCTCGATCGAGAACCACTTCGATTCCGACCCCGAGTTGACCCGAATTCTCACCGAAGGCAAGAAGGAGGATCTACTCGCCGAGCTGAAGTACGAGGAGATGGCCGCGCATATCTTCTACACCCGCCAGCGCGTGCAGCGCGGATTGGGCGACGCGATTCTGTGCGGCGAGAACTTCGCCGGCGAGCAGCCGTTCATCGTGGCGCTTGGCGATTCGATTCTCGGCATGCACGGTTCGTCGCCGTGCGTGGCTCGGATGAGCGAGCTATTCGAGTCCAACCGGGCCAGCTGTGTAATCGCGGTGGAAGAGGTGCCGCTGGAAGAGACACGGCACTACGGCATTATCGACCCCGGCGAAGGCGAGGGCGACTGGACACGCATCAAGAACCTCGTCGAAAAGCCCGACCCGGCGAAGGCGCCGAGCCGTTGGGCGATCGCCGGACGGTATGCGTTCTCGCCGCTGATCTTCGATATGATCCGGCGAGTCCAGCCGGATAAGCGCGGAGAGATCCAGCTCACCGACGCCATTCAACTCCTGTGCGAAGAAGGCAAGCGAGTGATCGCGTTGAAACTGCGCCCGGAGGATAAACGCTACGATATCGGCAATTTTCCGAGCTACTTCGAGACCTTCGTCGAATTCGCGCTGGCGGATCCGCTCTACGGGGGGGATCTTCGCAAGCGCCTGAAAGAGATTCTGGGTTAGACGGACACCCAAACGGACGAATGCCCCGCGTCTCGATCCGATCGAGGCGCGGGGCATTCGTTGGAACCGGTTCTAGGAAAAGCTTGCGGACGGCTTTGGCCTCGTCGTCGTGGATCTCGAACACCGTATACAGCTTGGTGATCTGCAACAGATCGTGCACACGCTTGGTTAGATTCAGCAGCTTCAACTGGCCGCCCTGGTTGCTTACGGTGGTAAAGCTCGAAACGAGTTCGCCGATGCCGGAGCTATCGATGTAGTTGACTTCGCCCAGGTTGATGAGGATCTTCTTGTTGCCCGCGGCGAGCAGCGTCTTCACCTGGTCGCGCAGCATCGCCGCGCCTTCGCCCAACGTGATCTTGCCGGCCGCATCGATAACGGTTACGTCCCCAACCTGCCGAGTGGTAATGGTTGCGCTCACTCTTGTATTCTCCTCAATCGCTAATTTGCGTACTTCACTATCTTGACTTCCGCGCCGCCGGAGGCCGACTTCCTGACTTCGAACTCATCCACGAAGGTTTGGATCAACAACAGGCCGCGTCCGCTGCCGCGCATCAGGTTCTCTCCCTGCGTCGGATCCGGCACGCGGTTCGGGTCGAAGCCCTCGCCTTGATCGGAGATCGTGATATGGAGCGAATCCGATCGCGTGTCGAGAATATAGCGGACCTTTTTGTCGGGGCTGTACTTGTTGCCGTGGCCGACCGCATTAACCATCGCCTCGCGGACGGCGAGACCAAGATCCATGCAGGCATCCTCGTCCATGCCAAGAGTCTTCGCGGCGTCGACGGCCATGTTTTCGGCGCTATCGACGCTCTCTAGATTGGAGTCCAGAAGTGTTTCGGTTGTTCCCGGCATGACGTTGCGCTTCGTAAAAGAGTATCAGAACCGGACGGGTAGGGCAAAATGGATTTGTGCGCTTCCTTCTGTTGCTAGCCATCGCGGCCACCGCGCAGACACCGCCGGACGGCGCGAAACTGTTGCGGGCAGGCAAAACGGCCGAAGCTCGCGCGTTGCTCGAACGCTATGTCCGCGAGACCCCCAACGACGCCGAGGGCTGGTTTCAGTTGGCGCG
Organism: Acidobacteriota bacterium; assembly: GCA_016871135.1. Lineage (GTDB taxonomy): Bacteria > Acidobacteriota > Terriglobia > Bryobacterales > Bryobacteraceae. The sequence continues at coordinate 4,717 of VFZQ01000429.1, forward strand.
GACCCATCTGGCCGAGTTCCATTTGACCGGTTCGCGCGTGGCCGTCGATCTGGCCATCGAGTCGCTGGCGGCGGCGCTGAAGCGCAACCCGGATCACGTCTACGCGCTCAAGGCCAAGTCGGTGCTGCACGCGCGGGCCGAGTTGCTGCACTACGATCCGAACCAGGCGTTCGCGCTGGCGCAACGCGTGGTCAAGCTCCAGCCGTTCGCCAACGAGTATCTCCTGAACCTGACCGAATGGATGACGGGCGAGGTCCGCTTCTCCGAGCACTCCGAGCACCGCGTGCCGCACGATCCGGCGCTTGGGATCGACCGGTCGATCCCGCTGATCGAACAGGTCATCAACTCGGCCACACCGTACACCGAGGAAGAGGGCGCGGCGTTGTTCCTGATGGCGAAGGCCCTGGGCCGCAAGGGCGATCACAAAGGCTCGCTTGAGTTCTACAGCCAGGCGCTGGCGCGCGCCAAGAGCTCCGCGCAACGCCGTGAGGTGCTGCGCGAGTACGGCTCGGCGTTCTATCGAATGGGCCAGTTCGAAGACGCGGCGTCACAGTTCTATCAGGCGACGCAGACCGATGGAACGCCGGTCGACAAGTGGCTGCTGCGCGTGGCGCTCGATGAGTTAAAGACGCCT
>VFZQ01000430.1 GCA_016871135.1 Acidobacteriota bacterium
GATTCTATATTAGCATGGCGTTTCCAAGCTTTTTGCCATGCTTGTTTTGCAAGTTGTTGCAATTGAATGAAATATAAATTTTGAATTCTTGTGAACGGGTTTTTGTGGAAGGTCGGTTTTTGCGGCGACGGCTGGAAGGTGTTGATTTTGCGTGGGTTACGGGCGGGGCCGGGCGTCCTCGGCGAAGTGGAGGAGGATTTGGCCGTTGGGGAGGAATGCGGTCTTGTAAACGTAGGAGGGTGCTTGGATCAGTTCGTTGCCGCAGTTGTTGTACCTGCCATGGCGCCGGTGAAGGCGCGGGCGGTGCCGAAGTCGAAAACAAGGGAAATCCTGGAATTGGCACTTCGCATCGGGTGGAGGGATCCTTCTGTCGCCATTGTTAGCGAAGGCCTCGGCACCCAAGATGTGCTGCGGCCGAATTGCAATCTTGACCAACGAACGAACAGTGAGCGCACGCGAAATGGTTTGAGCATTCGCTCGGGAACTAGGGATGGCGACAATCGTCGGCACCGAAACTGCCGGGCGTCTGATTCCCGGGTCAGGCTTCAAGGTCGGCCACGGTTACGTGGCGATCTTTCCGCGGGCCGCTTACATCACTTGGGAGTGAAAACGAGGCGGACAACAGATGAGGCAGATCGAGCAGCTTCAATTGCAACTTCCCGAGGCGGTCTCTGTCCACCTTCCGGTTAGCCGATCATCCATCCGGAAATTGGCGAACGCAGCTAAACGCTATGGCTTATTCCACCCTTTGGACCACTACATGCTGTGTGGGAGCCGGGAGGAGTACAGAGACGAACGACACGATAGTTTTGCCACAACGGCCTGAAGCTTGATCCTGACGCCGAGAGGAAGCGCTGCGACCCGTGCCGCTGCGCGCGGAGCTGAGGCGCCGGTTAGCGCGGACGTGACGTTACCGCCGCTCGAACTTTCCGGCCACCGAAAACTTCACCGGCGCCGGGAGCTTGAGCGGCGCTACCGCCCGCTGCACGGCCGCGCGCACCGCGTCGTCATCCTCCTCCAGATAGACCGTAAGGCCCTGAGGCGGCAGCCCGACGCCGGATACGCCAGGCACCTCGCCCAAAACCGCCGCTGAAACGCGGCGCTTCCATTCGGCGAGTTGTGTGGACGAGGGCTTCATGCGCGGCGCGCTACGCTGTTTCCAAGGTAACACCGAGCGCGGCCAGCACGTCGGAAATATGGTTGGCCACGGTGTGCGAAGACGAGCCGGCGAACAGGAGGCCCGTGGCGCGCTTGGTGGTGCGATCGACAATCAGGGAGCCGGAGTCGCCGCCAGCAGAAAACCCGCCGGGTGTGGGCGTTCCGACGATGAGGATCTGATCGGTGAACAGGCCCACGATGTCATTGCCGTTCTTATCGTTGAAGCCTACGTTCACGTCGGCGGCCGTGTCGACCACCTTGCCACGCGTGTGTCCGGTGGTGCGCCCGGTCTTCATCACCAGCATGTCGTTGGCCGCGGCGATTGGCGTGGTAGAGCTTAGCTTGCCGACGCTCGGCATGTGGCGCGAGTTGACGGCGATGCCCGCCAAGATTTCGGCGATCGCGGCATCCACTTTGTTCGAGCCAGTGCCTTTCACTTCGACGAATTTGGTTAGCTTGGCTACTTGGTCCGTCGCGATCTGGCCGCCGTCGAGCAGGCCGGGCTGAAAGATCGGCGCGCCCAGAGCGACGACGCCGTTCTCAGCCAGCACGTGATTGTTGCTGAGGATATAGAGCTGGCTGCCTTTCTTGACCACCGCGCCAAACGTGCCCGCCATGACGAAGTTGTTGTTCGGCGGGGGAATCTTGAAGCCCACCGAAGTGCCCGGGCGAATCGGCCGCCGTTTCAGTTTGTTGTTGGCCGCGGTGTTCAACAGCTGGAACCGGCCCGTAACGATGACATCGGTGGGGATGCCGTCAATCTCGGACGGTAACAGCGCCTTGGCGGTAAGCGCGTCTTTGTGTATCTTGTTAGCGACGTAGAAACGGATGCATTGCGTCTTGGTCTCCTTCCCGTCGACGTATTTCGTGCCCACGCCGACGCCCACCACGTTTTGGGTAGGTTGCGTGGCGGCCGCCGTGGCGGCGAAGGTAGAAAAGGCGAGAGGGCTGGCCTTGGCCAAGTAGCGTTTGCTCATGGCTTTCTTGGCTGATAGATAGTCGGTCACGGATGGCATGGGTTCTCCTTGGCGGCTGGAATCGTCCGGCGATCGCCGTCATCCTAACAAAGCGCGAATGGCGGGGGAAACGGGACACGCTGGAGACACTGGATCCGAGGGCTGAGCGCGAGTGGGGCCGACGCGGCGATCAGGGGTGGGGGGTCGCAGGGTTCGTTTCGCATCGTTTTTTCAGAGCGCTACTGCCGTTTCATGTACTGCTCGTAGAGCTTTGTGTGCCGGGTCTCGAGGCTCACCGGCTTGCCTTGCACCCACATCTGTTTCACCTGGCTGCGGCCCTCCAGGGGATCGCCGTCGGTCAGGATGAGATCGGCCCACTTGCCTTTTTCGATGGAGCCGATGCGATCGTCGACGCCCCAGATCTTCGCGGCGTTGATCGTGATCGCCTTCAGCGCCTCGTCGTGCGGTAAGCCGAACGCTACGCCCGCCGCCGCTTGGAACGGCAGGTTCCGCGCGAACTGCACGCTGAACGTACCAAACGCGAACGTCACGCCCGCTTTGTGCAATTCGGCCGGCAGCGCGTACGCTTCGTCGTACGCCGAGTCCTCTTCGAGCGGCAGATCCAGCGTCTCGCCGAGGATCACCGGAATTTTTTTGTCGGCGATCTCTTTCAACACCGGCCCGCTATCGCGCAATCCCGCGAGGATAATCTTCACCTTTTCCTTCGCCGCGAACGCCATCGCTTCGCGCGCCGCGCGCTCACGTGTCGCGAACACCATCAGCGGCTGTTTGCCGTCGACGACCGGCAGCATCGCCTCCAGCCTTCGCTCCGGTTGAAAATTCGCGCCGCCCGCGGCCTTGCGCTGCTTGTAGGCGCGGACCTCTTCAAAGAAATCGCTGGTCAATTTCACGCGCTCCTCGTAGCGCCGCTTCGACTCCGCATACGGAGCCCGGCCCGATCCAAACGAACGGCTAAACGTCGAGGTCGCAATCGAGGGAAACCGCATTTGCATCGCGAGGTTCTTCTCGATCGCCATCTCCTCCCACGTCCATCCGTCCAGATGCATCAGCGCCACCTGGCCGCCGATAATTCCGCCGCCCGGATACATTACCGATGTCGTGATCCCATTGCCGCGCGTCACCGGAATGTGGTCGCTCGACGGATTGACCGAACTCACGGCGCGCAACTGCGGATTAAAGTCGCCGAGTTCGATCGTGTCCGAAGTCTCCCGCACCGAGCTCACTTCGCTCATACCTACGTTGCTCGCCGAATCGATCAGACCCGGGTAGAGATGCAGTCCTTTGCCGTCGATCGCCTTCGCGTTCTTTGGCAACGCAATCTTCGCGCCGAAGTCCACGATCTTGCCGTTCAACACAACAATCGTCGCCGCTGGAATCGCCGGCGCGGTCACCGGATGAATCGTGACGTTGCGCAGAATGAAGTTGTCGTCGGCCGCGATCAACGCCGCGCCGAATAGTGCCGCGAGTTTCTTCATACCGGCCTCCTTCCGCCCTGCGGACGCGCCGGCGCCGCTGGCTTCTGCTGCTCGATCATCTTCTCTCGCTTGGACTTTTTCGCCTCTCGCTCACTCATGTCCTGATCGCGGTCGAAGTACATCCGGCCGTCGATGAACACCTTCTGCACCTTGGCGAAGTTCGACAGCGGATGCTTGTCGAAGATTACGATGTCGGCGTCCTTGCCCACTTCAATCGAGCCGACGCGGTTGTGGATGTCGAGTTGCTTGGCCGGATTGATCGTGATCATCGCCAAGGCCTCGTCCTCGGTCAAACCGCCGTAACGCAAGGTCTTCGCGGCTTCCTGATTTAAATGCCGCATCAACTCGCCGCTGTCGGAATTCAGCGACACCAACACGCCCTTCTTGTGCATCAACGCGGCGTTGTAGGGAATCGCGTCGTAGGCTTCCATCTTGTAGCTCCACCAGTCGGAAAACGTCGAGGCGCCCGCGCCGTGTTCCTTCAACTCCTTGGCCACCTTGTAGCCCTCAAGCACATGCTGGAGCGTCTTGATCTTGAACCCGAACTCGTCGGCCACACGCAGCAGCATCAGGATCTCGTCGGCTCGATAGCAGTGTGCGTGCACCAGACGCTTGCCTTCCAACACTTCGACCAGCGGCTCAAACTTCAAATCGCGCCGGGGCGGAATCAGGCGCTCACCCTTCGCGGTGCGGGCGTTGTAGTCGTCCCACTTGGCTTTGTACGCCTTTGCGTCGGTGAAGGCTTCGCGGATCACGTCTTCGACGCCCATACGAGTCGCCGGATAACGCTGCCGCGATGTCGAAGGCCCACCCGCGAAATTCGACGGTGCTCCGCCGCGCCGTTTGGGGTTCTCACCCAGCGCGAACTTGATGCCGGGTTTCGCACCGTCGAAGAGAATCTCCGGCGTATCCTTGCCCCAACGCATCTTGATGACGACGTTCTTGCCGCCGATCGCGTTGGCGCTACCGTGCAAAATATTGGCCGTCGTCACACCGCCCGCCAGCGCGCGATAGATGCCAATGTCCTCCGGATTTACGGTGTCGCCGGTACCTGTCATCGACGAGACCGACAGCGTTCCTTCGTTCACGGCTTCGGTGGCGATGTGCGAGTGGCAATCAATGATGCCAGGCATTACAAACTGCCCGGCCGCATCGATGATCTTCGCGCCCGGCGGCACCATCACGTTCGCGCCGACATCGACAATCTTGCCGTCGCGGATCACCACCGATCCTTCGATCGTTCCCTTCGTGATCGTGAGGATCTTAGCGTTCTGAATCACCGTTACGCCTTGTTGTGCCTGCAAAGCCACCGGCGCGGCGAATAACGAAAGGGCAAACTCTCGGCGGCGCATTACTCGGTCCTCCCCGCTGTCGGTTTCGCGGCTTCCGCTTCCGGCGCCGGCTCGAATTTCTTGCCATCGACAAAGACGAACTTCACGCGCGCGCGATCCTCGAACCACTCCGCGTCGGTGATCATGACGTTGCCGATCTTGCCGGCCTCGAGGCTGCCGATGCGGTCGTCCAGTCCGAATATCTTCGCGGCATTGAGCGTCATCGCCCGCAGCGCATCGTCCTTCGATAGACCCGCGTCGACCGCCTTCTTCACCGCGCGCTTCACATCGGCGGCGCGGTCGAGGCCGCTCGCGTAGAACGCAAAGGTCACGCCGGCCTTGGCGAGCGCGGCCGGACCGGACGGCGCCATTTCGCGCGTCT
>VFZQ01000431.1 GCA_016871135.1 Acidobacteriota bacterium
GCGAGAGGATTTTTCGTCTCGACCGTGGGCCGAGACGAAGCCGTCATCCGCAACTACATTCGCAGCCAAGAAGCCGAAGATACCAGATTGGACCAGTTGAAACTGGACTACTGATGCGCCACCTTTGAGGTGGTGCTAAACCACGGGGCCGCGCCAGCGACCCCAACCAGCCGCTTTGAGCGGCTCACGAACGAAGGCCCCCGGCTCTGCCGGGGGATCGTTACCAGCGCATCGAAGGCCAAAAGCAGCGGATGATAGAGTGCCACCAGAATCAAGCCAATCAGCGTTTGCATGAAGATGGTAAGGCCGTCGATAAGCAATAGCGCTGCCGCTTTTTGCACTGTGACGACATCGAAGAAACGGTTCACGAGTTCCGGGCCGTGTAACCGGTCGAACGCTTCGGTCTTCACGCGCAGTAGGCGGTTGGTGAGATCGAATCCGACGCGAGCGAAAATCGCCCGCTGCAGCAGTTCCACTACGCTGGCCCGAAGAGTATTGAGTAGAGCGGAGAACCCGAGCGCGAGCAGCACGAACACTGTCAGCACCAACAGCGGCTGCAATACCGCCCCGAACGCCACCGTGTTAACCAACGACTGAACCGCGACGGGCACGGCAAGTGTCAATAATCCGATCGCGATCGAATACACCGCGGCCACCCACAGCGTCGGCTTCTCGGCGGCCAACAAGCCGGCCAGCCGCGCCCGAGGGGTGAGCGGCTGCTCCGGGTCCGGCGAGCGGAGGGCGTCGAGAGAAGGAAGATCGGGAAGTGACATGTTCATATATTCACGAATATGAATATATATACTATAGCGGGAATGAAATCCTCTTGTCAAGGCGCTTGACAGGGATCCGTCCACCGAATACTATTTAGATAATAACATGCAGATACATGCATACATGGGAGAATAGAAATGCCGGCACGCCACATCATCGCGAAAGAACTGGCCGGATTGTTCGGCGTGTTGTCCCACCCGGACCGGCTCCGCATCGTCGAGGAACTCCGAGGCGGCGAGCGCGACGTCAACTCGCTGCAGGAACTCCTCGGCGTGTCCCACTCGCGCACGTCGCAAAACCTCGCCGTCTTGCGTCTCAATCGGGTTGTCATCGAACGCCGCGACGGCCGCCACGTCTTTTATCGCTTGGAGCAGCCAGAGTTGGCAGCATGGATCCTCGACGGCGTCCGGTTCCTTGAACAAGGCTCCGCCCGCGCCGAGGCAACTCGCTCAGCCATCGCGGTCGTGAGGCAGATTTGGGGGCAGCCCGAAAAGCCTGCTACCAGGAAGCGCCGCTAACTGTCACCTGCCGCGTTCCGCGCTCCATCACGGTGATCTTTCCGTTCAGCAACGTCACACGCTCGGTCCCCTTCCAATCAGACGGAATCTTCGCCAAAAACGCGATGTAGCCGCGCGTGGCGCTCGCGCCCGGCTCCAGATACGAAGACAATCGCCGGCCGAAGATGCGGCCCTTTTCAATCAACACCGCAAATGGCTGGTGCAAACCCGTGGTCCCAAACTCCAGCCCGCGCGCCAACGGCTTGTTCGCGCCGTCGACATGCCGCCATGCGTTGAACCACGGGTACTCTTCGGTCTTCCAGAGATACCCGAGCAACAGTCCGCTCGTCGGGCTTGATGCCGTCGTCCAACCGAGCGGCTCTTCGACCACGTACGACACCACGTTCGGCATCGGATCGTTCGTCAGGAGCCGCATGTTCACGGGCGACCCATCCTTCAACGCCTGTGGCCACCAAACGCTCGGCTCTTCCGGATTTGGCATCGGCGACGACTGCATGAATCCTCGGCGCGCATTCGCATCCACCATGGTTTGCTCGTCCAAAAACGGCGGGCCGATCGTCGGATGTTGCACCATGTTGTAGATCTTCCCCAGCTTGTTGCGATTCGTCACCGTCTCGCTTACAGTCAGCACCGCCGAGTTATCCGACAATTTCGCGGTCCGAGATACATCGAGATTGGCCATCGGCAAATGCGCCGACATCGTCAGCGAGGTCCCGGTCGATGCGCCCGCTTTCCACATCACCCGCGTAGCCTCGCCGTGATACGGCATGCCATGCGCGAGGTCTTCCGCCGATGGCTGCCCCCATCGATCCAGGCAAAGAAAATGCGCCATCGGGCGCAGAGTGGCGTTGGTGTCGGCTGGCCCGAGCCACCGCAACGGATTCACGCCGCCGGACAACTGGAACACCGTCAGCGAACCGCCGCCGAGATCGAACACCACGCGCGCCGCGGAGTTCTGAAGCGCTTGTTCGGGGCGTTGCGCGTACGCCGCAAGACTAAGGATTAAGGCGAGTCGCATGTCGTGAAACCATCTGCCAGTTGGCGCCCTTTCTTACCCATACCTGCAACACGGCGACGTTGACGTTGATCGGCTGCACGTTGATGTGCATGTGCGCCGTCGCTGTTTTGCCGTAAACCCGCACTTTAATGTCCTTATGCGTGTACGTTGGTTTCGTCTTCACCAGCGCGGCCACGGCCTCGGCTTTGGTCTCGAACTTCCCGCTCGAATGGCCGTAGGTCAGTTCGTCGGAGAACAACGTGTTCAACACGGAGGCGTCGCCGGCCTTCGCGGCAACGGAGAACTTTTCGAGGTTGCTTTTGATCGTGTCTTCCACGGAAGCCGCTTGGAGAAACGACGCGGCTAGCAAGCAGAGTGCGTATTTCATCGTCCATCGACGTTATCACGCCTGTAGACTTCAATCAACGCGCTGTTGTCGCTGTCGCCCAGTCCCATCGCTTCGGCCTTCGCCAAAATGCGCTCATGCACTTCCGTCAACGGCGCCCGCGCGCCCGTTAAGAGCATCAACTGCACATCTTTGTGATGCTGCCGCAGCCGCGCTTCCGGCGCGTAGTCGCGGGCTAACATCTTTGGTCCTTTCGTCTCCATGATGCGCGACGACGCCGGTCCGCTCTGCAACACGCGCAGGATCAACTCGCCGGGCAGTCCTTGCGCCTCGCCGAATGCCAGGCCCTCCGCCAGCGCCGCGCGATTCAGCCCAAGCACCATGTTGAACACAAGCTTCATGCGCGCGCCGCTGCCCGGCCCGCCGCAGCGAATAACCGTCGATGACAATGCCGCCAACAAAGGCGCCGCCTTTTCGAACGCCGTTTCCGACGCGCCGGCCATTACGATCGCCTCGCCGCGTCGAAGATGGTTGCTCGATCCGCCAATCGTCGCATCGACATACAGCGGACGCGCTACGCCGAGCGCCCCCATCTCTTCCGGAGAACCTGTCGTTGTGTCAATCACCAATCGATCCACCGGCACTTCCGACAGGACCGCCGCCGTGCGGGACGAGTCCGGCAAACACAAGAACAGCGCTTCGCAAACCGCGGCCACGGCCTCCACCGAATCGTAAGAACTCGCAACCGCCAGATCGTAAACCGCCACCGTGTGCCCCGCGGTGGTCAGCCGTTCCGCAATCGCCGATCCCAGCAACCCGTGCCCAATCAAGCCAACGATCATCGAGGCGCGGCCTTCTCGATTTGTTCCGGTGTCATCGCACCGTCGTGCAACAGCACCGTGTAGCGAAGAGCAAGCGTGTCGCCGGCCTTCAGGACATAGCTCCCATCTTTCGTTTTGTCTTTCGTAAACGACCGCGTCGCGAACGGGTTCGCCGAATTCAGGCTATAGCCCCGCGCGTGCCAGCCCGTCGGATACCGCACGTTCGATGGATGATCGAACATCACCGCGCCGGCTTGCTTGCCGTCGACATTCGCCGCGTAATGCACCCAGCGCGCATTCTTGCCCCAGATCTTCTCGGTCTTTTCCAATCCCTCGCTGTTGCGCAGCACCGCGCCGCGCTCCTGCCGGAAGTGGTCGCTCAGCCGAATCGCAAATCCACCGTCGTCGGTATCGCCAAACTTCAGATCCGTTCCGCCATCGGCATGGATGCGGATCGTTGCTCCAAGACGAAACGCTTGGCCAGCGATGTCCAGCGTGAAGTCCTGATCGATATGCCCTAAGGCCGCTCCATTCGGCGGTTGCATAGCGAACCTTCCCCCAAAGCCGCCCTTGGAGCGCCGCGGCTTGCCCTGCAGGATCAACCGGCTTGTCTTCTGCCGCCCCTGCTCTCGCCAAAAGTCCTGCCCGTTTACGATGCCGTGACCATAGAAGATGCCGCGGTGCCATTCGTGATCGTTCGTGTCGCCGGGTTTTGGTTCGACCGGCCATCCGCGTGAGATCACCAGTCCCGACGGCGTCGTGAGCGGGAACAAAAACGGTTTGTCCCACTTCTCGTCGAAATGAAAATTGGTCACCACGCGGCCGTCCAGCGTCACTGCCACCCGGCCTGGCATCTCGCGAAACTTCAACGAAGACTTCGCCGTTAGGGGCAACGCTGCGGTTGCGAGAAAGAGTCGTCTGTTCATGGCTTCACCTACCAAATGAATTTCACCGCGAGCTGGATCTGTCGCGGGTAGTTTGAGTTCGGCGCACTCATCGCCGCCTTTTCGATCGATCCGAAATTCACGTTCTCCGGATTCGTGTTGAACATCTGCTGCACGACGAAAAAGCTGTTCAGCGCATTGAAGACTTCGGCGCGGAACTGCATGCGGACCTTCTCCGTAATCTGCGTGTCCTTGCTCAGCGACGTGTCGATCATGAACGTGCCTTGCAATCGAATGTTCGGCGATCGGAACGGCGTGTATCTCGGGTTGTACCGCGGTACCACTAGCCACGAGGCCTGCTGGCAACCGAAGTCGACTTCGCTGTATCGCAGCATCGTAACCGTGTTGTTTTCGTTCCACCTCGCAACGCACGGCCGCACGGCCTGTATGCGCGACGCGCTCCAATCAATCGGCAGCCGCGAGTCGGAGAGCTGGATCACGTTCGCCGGAAGCGTCCACGGCCGTCCCGATTGCTGTGACATGATCACCGAGTTCTGCCACCCGCTGACCGCCTTGCCGAGCAGTCCCTTTGCTTTGCCCAACAGGGGCTGACGTCGCCCGAACGGCAGTTGTGTCACCGCGCTGACGACAAACCGGTGCGGCCGGTCGAACCCGGCCAACCCGCGTTGCATCACGTTTCTAAGCGGATCGAGAAAGCCCTGCTGCTCGATTGTCTTCGACCACGTATAGTTCATGTTCAAGTTCGTCCGCTTGTTTCGAATATTGAACGTCGCCTGCATCGAGTTGTACCAGCTCCTGCCGTCGTTGCGCATCAACTCCGTGATTGCACCGAACTGGGGAAACGGCCGCGTCAATTGGTAGCGCGACAGATTCCGGCTGATGAAAAAGTTCGTGTCGAGGAACGGCGCAAGCCCGAAGAACGGATTCGGTGTTTGCTGATCGCAAATCGCCGTATT
>VFZQ01000432.1 GCA_016871135.1 Acidobacteriota bacterium
CCGATGGCAGCGTCATCGAATGCGGCGGCAAAGGCCAGGACACGCCGGGTTATGATCTGGTCGGCTTGCTGACGGGATCGGAAGGCACGATGGTGCTGGTGACGAAGGTGATCCTCCGCTTGATGCGTCAGCCGGAGTTGGTGAAGACGACGTTGGCGATCTTCAATTCGGCCGATGACGCCGGGCGGACCGTTGCGGAGATCACAGCGCGGGCGATTACGCCCGTTGCCGTCGAGATGCTCGACGGCGTGATGCTGCGGATGGTGGAGGAGGCGACGCACGCGGGCTATCCGTTGGACGCAGCCGCGGTGTTGTTGATCGAACTCGAAGGTTTGAAGGAAGCGGTCGAGGAACAGGTCGAGCAGGTTCGCGACGCCTGTATGGCTTGCGGCGCGCGCGAGTTTCGAATCGCCAAAGACCAGGCGGAGCGCGACCTATTGTGGAAGGGTCGCAAGAACGCCTTCGGGGCGGTCGGCCGTCTGAGTCCGTTTTACTACGTGCAGGATGGCGTTGTGCCGCGAACACGCATTGCCGAGACACTGCGCTACATCGCCGAGGTCAGTGAAAAGTACGGGCTGATCATCAGTAACATCTTTCACGCCGGCGACGGCAACATGCACCCGATCATCCTGTTCGACGCGCGTAAGCCTGGCGAGTTGGATCGCGCGCAAAAGGCCGGAGAGGCGATTCTGTCGTTCTGCGTATCGGTGGGCGGATCGATCACCGGTGAGCACGGCGTCGGCATGGAAAAGATGGAGCTGATGTCGGAGTTGTTTAACTCCGAAACGCTGGACATGATCGGGCGCTTTAAGAACCTGTTCGATCCGACGTGCCTGCTGAATCCGGGCAAAGTGCTGCCGACGGGCCGCGGCTGTATGGAAATCCGGCAGAAGCCGCTGACGGCGGCGAATACCCTGTAGACCCGATTGACGAAGACTGGCGCAAGCGGATATCCTGTCGAAATCTGAAATTTCTGTTTCGCGAGGTCTCGCTATGCTTCGTTTAGTTTTCCTGATCGTATCCTTGTTGGCCTACGGCCAGCAGTCGACCGGCGTGATTTCTGGACTCGTAACCGATTCACAAGACGCCGCCGCGCCGGGCGCAAAGGTCGAGGTTTTCCATGTGGAAACCGGCGCGACGTTTCGCACTGAGTCGAACGGGCAGGGTATCTATAACGCGCCCGGCATGGCCGTCGGCCGGTACGAGGTGCGGGCGGAGCGCGCTGGTTTTAAGCGAGCCGTGCGTTCCGGAATCACGCTGCAGGTGAATCAAACGGCGCAAGTGAATCTGGTACTCCAAGTGGGCCAGGTTGCCGAGACCATCGAAGTGAAGGGCGAGGCGTCGCTGGTCGATACCGGTTCGGCGACCGTTGGTACCGTTATCGACAATCGCCAAGTCCAATCCCTGCCTTTGAATGGGCGCGGGGCACTGGCGTTGTCGCTGCTGACTCCGGGCGTGCTTTCGAACGCGGGACCGACCAACTCGGGCTTCGGCGATCGCGGCATCGCGCTTTCGTCGCTGTCGATTAACGGCTCACCCAATTCGATGAACGCGCAGATGCTCGATGGCAACAACAACATCTTGTCGTACGTCGGCGAGGCGGGAATTCCACCAGCGGTCGATGCCGTCGAGGAGTTCAAAGTACAGAGCGGAACGATGTCGGCCGAGTTCGGATTCACCGCGGGCGGCGCGATCAATCTTGTGACCAAGTCCGGGACCAACAGCTTCCGCGGTACGCTCTACGAGTTTCTCCGCAATGACAAGTTCGACGCGCGCAATGCATATGCGATTAACAAGTTGCCGTTCCGGTACAACCAATTCGGCGGCACAGCGGGAGGTGCGTTCATCAAGAACCGCACGTTTGGCTTCTACAACTACGAAGCGTACAAGATGCGCCGATCGAACCCGCGCATCGCGACGGTTCCGCTGGAGGCTTGGCGCAACGGTGATTTCTCGACGCTCGCAAATGCCAACGGCGTGCGGCAAACCGTCTACGATCCGTTGACCACACGCACGAATCCGGCAGGCGCGGGCCTGGTACGTGAGATTTTTCCGGGCAATGTCGTACCGCGCAGCCGATTCGACCCCATTACGCCAAAGGTCCTGGCATTCTGGCCACTGCCGAATCGGACGCCGCTCAACCAGTTTACGCAGACGAATAACTTCCAGGACTCGTCGCGTTCGATCATCGATTGGAACCAGACGAACTGGAAGATCGATAATCGCTTTAGCGACCGCAATTCACTGTTTGTTCGATACACGCTGGCGCAACACGCGCCGTCGTCGAACTCATTCTTCCTCGAACCCACCGTCGGCTCCAACCGCTTCGACGATCAGACGAATCGCAACGCGGTCGTTAGCGACACCCACACTTTTTCGCCGACGCTGATCAACAGTCTGCGCGTGGGGATTATGCGCCAGAGCTTCGTATTTCAAGCGATCAACGCGGGCCAGAACTGGCCGTCGAAACTTGGATTACCTGCGATCGTACCGCAAGACCAAATGCCGGAAATTTCGTTTGGCTACGGCACAATCGGCGGCGGCGCGGCGGGCAATCGGGGCTCGTTGAACTGGGACATTCAGAACATGATGACCAAGATCTGGGGCGCGCACTCGGTGAAGTTCGGCTACAACCATCGCATCCTGCAGGGTGGGAACCGGCAGGGCTCGGCGCTGAGTGGCAGCTTCGCGTTTGGCGGTTTGACGGGCAATCCGCAATCGCCTCCGGGGACGGGTTCGGACCTCGCGCAATTTCTAATGGGCGAAGTGAGCTCGGCGAATATCGACTTCATCATCGGCAATTCGTGGCACGCTTACGCGGCGAGCTTCTTTGTGCAAGACGATTGGAAAGTATCGCGGCGGCTGAACCTTAACATCGGCTTGCGGTACGACTTTCAACAAAAGCCGTACGAGCGGCACAACGGCCAGATCAACTTCGATTTGAATCAGCGGGAGCCGATCACGGGGCTTCCCGGCGTAACGGTCTACGCTGGCCGCAACGGCCAACCGCGATCGTTCTACAACGAGGATCACAACGACTTCGGCCCTCGTTTCGGCTTCGCTTACGACATCTTTGGCACGGGCAAAACCGTGCTGCGCGGTGGCTACGGGATTTTCTATCCGGCAATTTTCTATCGCGAATTTCTGGGGTCGACGCAGTTGTTTTCGACGACTCGAACCCCATACATCGGGCAAGGTCCGGGCCAGCGCTCGTTCCTGTTCAAGGATGGATTTCCGACCGCCCCGCTCCGCGCTCCGGGAGCGTCGGCGGGCCCAAGCGCTCTGCTCGGCCAAGGTGTCGCGATTCGCGAGAGTTTCCCCGCGACGCCGATGTCGCAGCAGTGGGACATGTCGCTCCAACAGCAGATCGGCAGCTGGCTGGTCGACGTGACTTACTCTGCAAACAAGGGCACTCATTTTGCTGCCAACGGCTACAACCTGAATCAGGTGAGGCCCGAGACGCGGCTCGAATTGGGGCTTCGCTTAAGCGATCCAGTGCCGAATCCGCTGGCGGGCAAGGTGCCGGGCGGCCTCGGCGCGGCAATGGTCACGCGCGAGCGCACACTGCAGCCCTATCCGCACTATAACGGAGTGTCGATTTCAAACCCGCGTTTCGGCAACTTCATGTCGCACTTGCTGTTGATCAACGTCAAACGCCGGTTTGATCGGGGATTGTTGGTCAACTTCTCCTTCACGGGCGGCAAGAAGATTTCGGACTCGACGACCGTCCCCGTCGACTTCGGGCCGGTTGAACAGACCAACGAAAACGGTTTCCAGGACGGCCTATACAATCGCCGCAATGATCGGTCTGTCGACCCCGCCGACGTTTCCAAGCGTGGCGTCTTGACGTTGATCTACGAATTGCCGTTCGGTCCCGGGCGCAAGTTTGCAAACTCGAATGGCGCGCTTGGCAAGGTAGTCGGCGGCTGGCAGTTGAATTTGATCAACGTTGCGCAGGCAGGCATTCCGTTGACGGTCCGCGGTGCGAGCAACTTTCAAGCCGACCGCCCGAATTCGACCGGCGTGAGCGCGAAGACCGACAACCCTACCGCCCGGCGCTGGTTCAATACCGATGTGTTTGTGAACCCGCCGATCTACACTTTCGGCAACGTCGGCCGAACGATCCCCGATGTTCGCCACCCGGGTGCGTTCAACATCGATTTTTCGATGATCAAGGACACGCAGATCACAGAACGGATCAAGCTCCAGTTCCGCGCCGAGGCGTTTAACCTGACCAACAAAGTCAACCTTGGCCTGGTTAACGACACCTTCGCGCCAGGGCCTGATGGCCGGAATGCGAGCGCGGCGTTCGGAACGGCGAACTCGTCGCGTGACGCGCGCGTTGGGCAGTTGGCGCTGAAGCTCTATTTCTGAAACCGTCGCCCGCCGACCCATCGCTCGCGCGGCGGCCGCTCGGTTACGCCGGTGCGCGCGTAGATGCCGTGACGATCAGACTCAACGATCGGCGCGAGTCCGTGGAGATAGGCGAAAAATGTCGTGTCGCCGAGAAAGGGACGCGCTTCAGTGGCTTGGTAGCGCTCGAAAAGATTGGCGGCGCTGTCAGGGAGAAGATCAAGGATCGTTCTTTCGATGCGGTTGAAGCCTCGTTCGTCCGGATAGTGCTCCAATAGGCGTTCGATCGCCACGCGTATATGGGGCAGCGCGCTGAGGTCGTATTCGAGAAGCGACTCGGCCGTACCCTCGGTGAACGCCTTCCACGCCGCGGCGGCGAGCGCGAATGCCTGTCGCTTCAGCGGCTTCTTGTCGACGGCGAGCGACGCCATTTGATCAAGTGTTAGCGTGCGCGGGATGTCAATGTAGAAGGCTGTTGTGATGTTTTCCGCGTGCAGGAAATCGAGAATCTGTAGGAGCTGTAATTGATCGTAGAGGTCGTCTTCGAACCACAACCAGACGCTGTCGCGCTGCGCGAGCAGACGCATCTGCCGGTCGCGGGTTTCGAAGTCTTTCACAGGCACGCCGAGAAACGCGGCCCGGTTCACGCTTTGTTGCTCAAGCGTGAGTCCAGGCAACACCGCGCCTTCGTGCAAGATATCGCGCCAAACGATCATCCTTGGTTCGCCGGCCCAACGCTGCAGAAGCGCCGCGACAGCATCCCCATTGGTGATGTGAACCATTTACTGGGCGGATTCGAGGGCGAGTTGGCGCTGCTTCTGCCACGCTATGCGCTGCTGATAGTCGAACCAGAACTTCGAAAACGCGGCCCAGTAATAACCGCCGACAAACAGCGAAAGGAAGGGCAGGGCCAGGAAGTTGTAGCTCTCAATGGCGTACACCATCATCAGGACG
>VFZQ01000433.1 GCA_016871135.1 Acidobacteriota bacterium
AATCGTCTCCGAATTTCCGCAGGCGAATGGTTCGGTCCCGGCGGGGTCGCTGGCCACGGGAATTCCCGCCGTGCAGTTCCCGAATGTGTCGTCCGGGATCCTCGATATACCGAACACGATCGCGACGGTCTCGCTTCGGCCGGGGCGATTCGAGCGCGGCTACATTCAGTCGTACAATTTCACGTTGCAGCGCGAAGTAGGCAAAGGTGTTGTGGTGCAGGCCGGATATGTCGGCACGCGCTCGATTCGAGCCGGCGTCACGTCGTTTAACGGCAACGCAGCGATCGTCACGGGGCAAGGCGTTAACGGCCGTCCGCTGCGAGGACGTTTTGGCGTCGGCGTCGACCGGAACTTCTTTACGCCGATGGGTTATGGCCGCTATGATGGCCTGCAATCGAACCTGACGAAACGTTTTTCGAATGGTCTTTTTACGACGATGTCGTACACGTGGTCGAAGTCGATCTCCACCGTCCCCGGCGGCGCCAACAATGCCAACGGCCTTGGGCAGTCGGGCGGAAACTCGGACAACGGCTTGGCGTTCTACGTTCCGGGAGTTTTTTCGCGCAACCGATCACTGGCGGCGTTTGATCGCCAGCACGTCTTCCAGACCGCGTTCACCTACGAACTTCCCTTCGGCAAGGGCAAGAAGATGTTGACTGACGGCCCGGCCGCCAAGTTCCTCGGCGGCTGGCAGGTCAACGGAAACCTCGCGGCGGTTTCGGGCAATCCGTTCTCGGTTCTCGCCGACGCGGCTTCGCTCAACGCGCCGGGCAACGTGCAGGTCGCCAACCAGACCTCCGAAGCGCGGAAGCTCGGCGGCGTTGGACTTGGGGCTCCGTACTACGATCCCACTTCTTTTACGGCGGCACCCGCCAACACGTTCGGAAACATGGGCCTCTACAACCTGCGCGGTCCCGGTTTCTTCAACTTGAACAGCGGCGTTTTCCGCCGATTCGATTTCGGCGACAAATACAACCTGCAGTTCCGTGCCGAAGGGTTGAACATCTCCAACACACCGCAGTTGCAGAATCCGAACGTCATCGTCACAACGCCGGCTAATTTCATGCGGATTACCGCGGCCAACCAGACGCAGAGGACCTTCCGTTTCGGTCTACGCTTCGGCTTCTAACCCGCCGCTGTCGCCATCGTCTCGTTGAAGCTGTAACCAAAACCCCGGACGCTGCGGATGTAAAGTGGATTCGCGGCGTCCTGCTCGATCTTTTGGCGAAGGCGCAGAATGTAAACATCGACCGTACGATCGGTGACCGCGCGGTCGTGTCCCCAGACGGCGTTGAGTAACTGCTCGCGGCTGAAGACCACCCCAGGCCGGGACATCAAGAACTCAAGCAGCTTAAATTCAGTGGCCGTAAGCGTGAGTTCGGCTCCGTCGAGGAATGCGCGGCAGGCGGTGCGGTCGAGTTCGATCCCGCCCGACTTCAACGTTTTCGGCGCCTGCGAATGCGCGCGGAATTGGATCTTGATCCGGGCGATCAACTCGCGCACGAAAAACGGCTTGACGATGTAGTCGTTCGCGCCGATTTCCAATCCAACGATGCGGTCGGTTTCGGTTGCGCGCGCCGTCAGGAAGATCACCGGAATGTGCGAAAAATCGGTGTGCGCGCGAATCGCGCGACAGATTTCCAGGCCGTCGGAATCGGGCAGCATGATGTCGAGCAGAATCAAGTCTGGCCGTTCGCGGCGGCATAGATCGACGGCGCCTTTACCGGTCTGCGAACCGGTGAACTGGTAGCCTTCCTTCTCCAGGTTGTACTTCAGCAGCGCGAACAAATCGCTGTCGTCTTCGATCAATAGGATCTTCTTCATTGCCTGTTCACTACCGTAATCCGTTCCCGGTTACAATTCAATGACTATACGGTTAACTGTCCGCGAATATCGCCTTGCTCGCTTAGGCCGAGGTCTTCAACAGGTAGCGTGAAACTGAACTCCGAGCCTCGGCCGATCTCCGATGTTACACGCACATCGCCGCCCTGTGATCGCACCAAATGCTTCACGATCGACAGGCCTAGTCCCGTGCCGCCCATCTCGCGCGAGCGTGCCTTGTCGACGCGGTAGAAGCGTTCGAAGAGCCGCGGCAGCTCGCCGACGGGGATGCCTATGCCGGTGTCGCGCACAAACACTTCGACCATGTTTTGATTCGGCGCCCTGCGCGCCCCCATCGTCACGCTGCCGCCCGACGGGGTATATTTCAAGGCGTTGTCGGTAAGGTTCGTCACCACTTGATTGACGGCTTCGGAATCGCAAAACGCTTCGAGTGTTCCGTCGCCGTGCTCGATCGACAAGCCGATGTCTTTCTTGGCCGCGAGCGGTTTCATCGAATCGGCGGCCGCTTCGATCAGCTTGCCGATGTCATAACTGGCGAATTGGAATCGCTGCTGTTTCAGCTCAACGCGCGAAAGAGTGAGCAGGTCGGAGGTGAGATTCGCCAACCGCTCGGCGTTCTGCCGGATGATCGTCAGAAAGCGCACGTTGTGGTTAGGGTCATCGATCGCGCCATCGAGCAGCGTCTCGGTGTAGCCCTGAATGGACGCCAGCGGCGTGCGGAGTTCGTGCGAAACGTTGATCACGAAATCCTTGCGGACCTGTTCGACGCGCTCCAACTCGGTGTGCTCGCACTCCAGGCTTAGCTCCAACTGGCGAAACCGCCGCGCGATGAACCGAGCCAGCGGCAACGTGAGCAACAGCACCGGAAGGAACGCGATCGCCGTCGCGGCGAGCATCCGGCGGCGAATGGCATCGACCTGCGAGTCGATCTCCGACAGCGGGACCGCAAGCCGCAACGCACCCTCCCCCGCCGGTACCGCCACGTAGAGAAAATCGACTCCGACCGTGGCGCTCTTTCGGCGCGCCGACCCAGGGGCGCCGTTCAGCGCCGCGTCGACCTCGGCGCGGCCGCGATGATTTTCCATCTGGTCGGCGCTGGCTTCCGAGTCGGCCAACACCCGGCCATCGCGGGCAATCAAGGTCACGCGCCCACGCGCCGCGCCGGCCGCGTCACGAATAGAATCCGCGCGAAAGGTCCGAGCGATCAACCGGCCCTTGTCGGTCATCTCGCGTTCGAGCGTGTCGAGATAGGAAGCCTCGGCCACGCGCGAGGCGAAGAAGTCGACGGAGGCGAGCGCAACTATCAGCACGCCAAGCACAGCCGCCATCAGCTTGAGATAAATCCGTCCGGTCATTACGGCGTCAATACTACGAGAACATACTTGCCTGCGCGCGCGAGTGAAAATTCGGTTACAGCGCCTTCGTGGACTATGTCGGCGGCCTCCAGCGCGCCGTCGGGGGCGTGAACTTTCACCGACTTCCATGTTCCAGCCACACGCACGCGCACGCCGTCCACGGCGCGGTTGCCGTAGTTGAGCAAATGCACGGCGCGCCGTTTCGCATCTCCTTCCATCCGAGCGATGACGACCTCGCTGCCGTACACGCGCAGCAGGCGTTTGTCGTCGCCGATCTTCTTGCGCACTTCGTAGGCGAACTCGGACGGATTGCCGGGCTTGGGTCTTACGGCGCCGCGTTCGTCTTGCTTCACCACGCGGAATTGCAGGTTGCGGCGCAGCAGCAGGTTCATGTTTTCGAGCGCCTCGACCGAGCCATCGTCGAAGAACGTGATATCGGCGAGCGCGGGCTGGCGCTCTTTTGGCAGCGTTTGCAGGAAGGCGAGCGCCATGTCGAACGCCGGCTTGTCTTTCGCCGAACCGGCGATGGCCGCGTCGGCGCCGAAGACATAGGCTTCGAAAGCGGCGAGATCGGCGCGATTCTCGCCAGCCGACACCAGCGCCCTCGATTTCAGTCCGCGCAAATAGCGAGCGCCGTTCGAATCCACCCACGGTGACCGCGTCGCGCTCGCCTCATTCATCCGCATGCGCATCCCGGGTGCGCTGAGTTTCGTGGAGGCGAGGTCGTCGCCGCCCGAATGAAACGTCGGCAGCGCGGCGGCCAGGAGCAGAGCGATCATAGTTCGATTTTCCGTTCGTCGATGCGGGCGCGGTCGAATATGCCGAGCCCCTTCGACGCCGCGAACTCGATGTGCCCCGGCTCACGGAGGAAGTTGTTCAAATTCGCCGACGCCCGCATGTTGCCGCGTGTGAGGTATTTCTTGTCGTGGTCCCAAACGCTGATCACGCCCTCCTGTTTGCGCTTGGCTTCGATGAAATCGAGCAAAACATGATCCATCGCTACCGGGTCAGTGCCTAGTAGGATGCGTTGCGGATAGAACTGGAACTGCGGCCAGTTGGCGAATGGACCACCGTGCCAGACGCCTTTTAATCCGTCCATCACATGCAGCACCGTGCGCGAGCGCAGCGGCTCGACCGCGGCCAGCGTGCCAATGAACGAGTAGGTGTTCGTCTTGTGGAATTGATGCGAGCGCGCCACGTTGTGGAAGCTGCCGTAGGCAATGTTCTTCAAACATCCGGTTACGCCAGACGCGCCGTGATCCTTCATATTCGGAACGTTGATGATTTTGGTGAAGCGCTCCGAAATCGCTCGAACCATATTCGACCGCGTGTCTTCTTCGCCGAAGAAATCGACCTCGACATACGTGCGCGGATCGTAGCCGTTGAGCGCGTCGCGCGTTCCGCCGGCCGCGAGAATGTTGACGTCCTTCGCCACGTACCTGTTGTATTGAACGCTGTCGAGCTGATCCTGGAACCGTTCGTACAGCGTAATGTTCTTCGCGGGCACGCCGCATGCCAAGACCTGTTTTACAATCTCGGCGACGACGATCGGATGCGAGCAGATTTGCGGCGCGCCGGAGCAATTGAGCTTGATGCCGACAATGTCTTTTGCGTCGATGAAGCGCCGCCAGGCCGCGCGTTCGTCACGCTCGCCGGTCAACGCCAGAATGCCCGTCTTGATCATCGCCGCGACAGTGTCCGGCTCGGCCTTCGTGCTCACCGGACTGATCGACCGCTCCGAGTGCACGTTGACCATGCGGCCGGGAAACGGCCCGGGCATGCCTTGATTCGGAATCGGCTTATAGCTGGAATGAACCCGATACTCCGGCAGGTCGGTGCGCGGCGCCGCGGCGGCCGTCGAGAGCAGGGGCAGCGTCAAGAGGTCGCGGCGTTGCATACAATCGAGTGTATCGAAAGGATGTCATGACAAATCGACGGAAGATGTTGACCGGTGTTACCGGAGTAGCCGCGGCCGCCGCGGCGGCGCAGGCGCAGACGGGGCCGGAGAAGAAAGTGCACCGCCGCGGACCGAAGCCGAAGCAAGCGCCGCTGTTTAATGGAGCGGTGTCGCACGGCAACTTACTCTTCAT